>JAYZAT010000066.1:0-22285 GCA_036339555.1 Planctomycetota bacterium | reverse complement strand
GGTGTTCGGCAAATGCTGCAACCCCAACGGGCATGGCCACAACTATCGGCTGGAGGTTGAAGTCGCGATACCGATGGAACCGGACGCGCAAGGCCACGGATTCAATGTGCTTGATTTAGATGCCATCGTGCATGAGCACATCATCAACGAGTTTGACCACACCTATCTCAATCTTGATGTGAATGACTTCAGTGAATGCAATCCGACCGTCGAGAACATCACCCTGACCTGTCACAAGAGACTGTTGGATCCATTGCATAGATGTGGCGTACATCTTCGCCGCGTTCGCCTTTGGGAGACCGAGAAAACATGCTGCGCCTATCCCGCAGAAGCCTGACTTGGCTATCACTGCTGGCAGCCCTCATCATCCTGCCGGCCATGCAAGCCCCTCCCAACGACACGGCTGCCCCAAGTGGGCCACCGGATGTCCAGAATGCCAATGCCACAACAGATGATGTGATCTGGTCGAGCCTGGCCGAACAAGCCCAGGCGATTCGTAAGAAAATGCAACGAGGAGACCTGACCAGCACGACCGCGCTACCGGCCAGGAGCGACTTCAGCCTCGAGGTCAAAAGCTACCTGTTGGAGTACCCCGATGATGTTCGAGCCTGGAACCTGCTTGCAAGCCTATGCGGGCAACTCAGGGATGATGCCTGTGTAGATCGTTCCGCCAATGAAATACTGAGGATCCAGCCAGAGAACGTACAAGCTGGACTGCAATGGGCGGCGTACTACGCCACATTGAACAAAATTGACCGGGCTCTTGAGGTTATCGAATCACTGTTGGCACGTAATCCAACTGGTTTGATGTATCACAATGCTTGGATTGTGACGGCTACGTCAATCGATCCCATGATGATTGAGCCCCGCTTTCAAGCGATGCTCGCCAAGCCAGACACGATTCCACATGCGATTGCCTTCATCACCGCCATGCGGCAGTCTGATCCCTGGACCGCTCAGACATTAGGCGAACAACTCCTCGAAGCAGCACCAGATGATCCTGACGTCATCTTTGCCGTGGCTTTTACGCTGCGGAGCACCAACCAATTTGCTGAGGCCAAAGCGCTTCTCGGAATGCTGCCAGATGAAAAACTCGCGGAACCCAAAATCGCGTACCTCTACTCGGATTGCCACTACGCCGACCATCACTTTGAGCGTGCCTACGAGATCATGTCCGCGATCAACCTGGACGCCATCGATGAACAATCCGAGGACAAAGCCGGGCTCAAGCGACGCCTCACTTTCATGCTCCCCTTGCGAGAAACCGCCATCGAATCCTGGGAACGCGAACAAGCTTTGCGTCTGGCTGATTCTGAACGCCAAGACAATCCACAGGTCCGGCTCATGATTGATGGGGCGCCTGTGGAAGTCGAGCTCTTCCAGTCCGAAGCGCCCAACACCGTAGCAGCGTTCCTGGCACTCACCAGTCGTGGGCACTACGACGAGACGCCATTTGGCCAGGTGCAGACTGGCTTTCGATCCATTGGCGGCACCATTCCTGGCTTGGTCCCCTACACGCTGCCTTCAGAATGCAAAGTGCCCGAAGCACGCCACTTCTTCAGCGGCACCCTGGCCACCTATCTCCCAAGTGCAGGGAACCCTGACTCTGCGCATTGCGAATGGTGCATCTATCACTTCCCCGCGCCACACTTGAATCAGGAACGAACCGTGTTCGGACGGGTCATCAGCGGCATGGATACAGTCCGAGCCATGCAGCAAGGTTCGCAACTCAACTCAGTTGAAATCATTCGGTCGCCCGAACACGATCCGAATCCCATCGTTCTTGATGCCGATGGCCAGCGTGTGACCTTCAGCGAGGCCATGAGTGAATTCAACATCGGCTCAATGAATGACAACGCCACCCCGTAGGACCTGGGCCCCGGAACATCAGTTCCACTGGTGACTATCGGAGATCTTCAGCGCCATAGAGGCGATAGCCCTTGCGCAACAGGATCTGTCCTGCAAATTCATTCTCATCCACGCACAAGGCGATCCTCGGCCCTCCCGCTAAGGGATTGTCCGTCATGATGGGATACATGAAAAGAATGTTGATCTCAGCACCCAGCAAATGCTGGCAGAGCAGGGAGAGCTGTCGGTCGGATGATGTTTCAACGACCAGCAGATCAGTTTCAGAAAACGTCAATTCCGATTCTCGGAGCAACAATCGAGCGGCGTCCGCGTTATCCGGAATCGTGCGCACGACGGCATAATCCGAGGCTTCCATGACGGCAATGGAATGCAATTCAACATCAACAGCCTCATCAAAGGCACGCAGCACCTCCAAGAGTCGACCAACGCGATTCTCGAGAAAGATGCTGAACTGTCGGACAGCAGGTACTCGGTAGCCCAAGGCTGTTTCTGAAGGCAATTCAGTCATGCGTGTATCCCGATGACGGACAGCCCACTTTAACGACTACGACGCGTCCTGCCGAGTCCCACCTGACACCGCTTCCAGGCCGATGACATCCACCGTCCCCACCGGGGGGAGAACCCCCATGCCTGACGCCTCATCGAAGAAGGTTCGAAGGGCCTGAAGACCTTCTTCCCCAACGTCGAGGGTCCATTTGTTCACGTACATGTCGACGAACGTGGTGGCCATGGCGCGATCAATACCTCGGCCCCAACGAAGGGCCCACTCAACAGCTTGGTCCTTGTGCGACATAGCCCAAGCCACCGAGGCTCTGAGGATCGCAGCCACTTCCTCCATGGCACCCGGTCCTCCCATGGCCTCGACATCGCGTCGAATCGCGTTACCCCCGAGTGGCAAGGGCAGACCTGTTCGGATCTTCCACCAGGCCCCCAGGTCCACCACCAGGTGGAGTCCCGACTGGGCATAGGTCAGTTGGCCTTCGTGAATAACCAAACCAGCATCGAAATGTTCATCGACCACCTGTTCAATGATTTTGTCGAAGGGGACCACCGTGTAAGGCAAGGGCCTGCCCTCGAGGAGCATTCGGCAGGTGGCAACTGCCGAAGTACGAGCGCCTGGCACCGCCAGCATCGGTGGGTTCGCGAGGAATGCTTCCAGGTCCATGGGCTGCCGGGTCACGATCCGAGGACCATAGCCATCTCCGAGAGAGGCCCCGCATGCGGTCAAGGCATAGCGTTCACGCACCGTGGGATAGTGAGCACAACTGATGGCCGTGATCTCGTAGAGCCCTTGCTCGGATTGCTCGTTGAGTGTCTCAATATCCTCAGCAACCAACTCGAAACGCCAACGTCCAGTATCGATCTCAGGCCCGGATCCATCGATCCCAACCAAGGGCCACCACATGAAAGCATCATCTGGATCAGGGCTGTGGGCGAGTCGAAGCAAGATTGGTTCACTCATGACACACCAACCGTTTCTGCAGACAACTCACGCCTCATCACCTTGCCGGTGGGATTGCGTGGCAGCGACTCAACATGTCGAATTTCGCGCGGCACTTTGTAACCAGCCAGCGACTCTCGACACCAGCTCCGGAGTGCCCCCGCGTCAAACGATGCGCCCTCGATCATCTCGACAAAGGCGAGGGCCACTTCCCCCCGGGAAGGGTCTTCCATACCGATAACAGCTGCTTCCGAGACATCCGGGTGCCGCACGAGCACTTCCTCGATCTCACGGGGGAAGACATTTTCTCCGCCAATGATCAACATCTCTTTGATGCGACCCGTGATTGACAAGAAGCCTTGCTCATCGATACGGGCCATATCCCCGGTGTGCAAATAGCCCTCCTGGTCGATGGCCGTCGCGGTCTCCTCGGGCATCTTGTAATAACCCTGCATCACGTTGCCGCCGCGAATCCGAAGCTCCCCGTCTTCATTTGGACCCAGTTGCTGCTCGTTGTCCCCAACGATGATCTGTTCGATCCCTGGTAACGGTCGACCTACAGTCCCGCGCCGCTCCTCGTGTGGCAAGGTCCAGTTTGTGACTGGAGAGGTCTCAGTCAACCCGAAGCCTTCGCAAATCTTTCGATTAAAACGCTCCGCAAAACCATCGTAGACCGCGTCGGGAAGTGGCTCGCCGCCAGAGACGATATACCGTAATGACGTGACGTCATCCGCCTTCGCTGATTTGGCTTGCAGCAACGCGTTGTACATCGAAGGGATCGCCATGAAGGCCGTCGGGCGACCTTTGCGCAGCAATTCGAGCACACGCATGACTTTGAACTGAGCCGTGTACAGGGCCCGACACCCGAGACTGAATGGCAGGATGGTGCAGACACAAAGACCGAAGCTGTGGAACTGCGGGAGAACCCCGAGAAAACTATCACGCTTGGTGAAGTTCGCCCAACGGCGGCACTGCTCCACGTTCGTCATCAGGTTGTTGACACTGAGCATGACACCCTTGGGACGGCCAGAGGTACCGGAGGTGTAGAGGATCACAGCGATAGTCTCATCCGGACGCTTGACGGCTGACATCATGGGTGGCAGCCCTCGGGCGTTCATCTTGTCCATTCGCAGCGAGGTGACCCCCGAGGGCATCTCCCCGAAGCGATCGAGCATGGGCGTCGCCGTGATGACGGTGTCCAATTCTGCATGCTCAATGACGTAATCCAGCTCCTCGCGAGCCAACAAGTAGTTCAGGGGCACAATGGTTCGGCCACAGAGCCAGCCGGCAGCCATTGCCACCGGAAAGGCCCCGGATGTCGGAAGAAAAATGCCCACGTTGGGCGCGTCAGTCGTTTGAGCAACCCATTTGGCCAGGTGACGAGCCGCCACCCACATGGTGGCACCACGCCACTGCCGATTGTCGTCCTCACAGACGATTCGGAGCGGGGCATTTCGCCAATGACGGAGTATGGGTGCCAGGAGACGCATGTCATGAAGACCAGTATCAGGTCGGTCGCAAACTCGCCACCGAGTAGGTCGCCAGTGTACTCTTGCGGACATCCAAGGATGGAGACCACCCGATGCCCCGATACCTGTTCGTCTTGTCCGCCCTCCTGCTGCTGGTTGCCTGCGAGTCCACGCCTGCCAGCCGCTCACCCCTCACCCTGGCCTCAGCCCGGTATGAAGCCGGGGATTTCGATCGGGCCAGGGACCTCGCGGAACCACTGCTCTCCCAGGGGCAACCCCAATCTGATGAAGCCGCCTGGATCGTCGGGCTTTGTGACTACCGACAGGAACGGTTAAACAATGCCCGGAAACAGTTCCGCTTCATCACCTCCAGTTCCGACCTCGCATTGAGTGCCCAGGCCCGGGTCATGCTGGCTCAGATCGACTTGGCCGAAGGTCATCCATCACTCTCCTTGGCCAGTCTGGCACGTGCCTGGCCTGACTTGCCCGCCCAACATCAACGTCGTGCAGCCGAACTTGCCGTTGCAGCTGCCCAGGCCTTGAATGACACGCAGGCCGAGGACCGATGGCTTGCACGCATGCCTGCAGCGCCCAGCCGAACAACTCCCGCCATCGCGGCCATCCGGGATCGTTACACACTCCAAGCAGGCGCGTATCGAAATCGCTCCGGGGCAGAACAAGTCCAGTTCTCCCTGAACAAACAGGACACACCACTCGGGGATGCCATGATTCGAACGCGAACTGATCGGCGGGGCCAGACGCTCTACCTCGTACAGATCGGATCATTCACAACGCGTGCGGCGGCAAACGCTGCACGTGGTCATGTCACGGACACTGACCTCGTTGTCGTCGCCCAGTAAGACCGCTGTAACGTGCGTCAGTTGAACGACAAGCCAACTTCAATCAGACGTTCGTAATCCTCGGGCCGGTTGTAGATATGGGCTGATAAGCGGATCCACCATTGATCGGCCCAGTCCTGTACAGCCACATCGATGGCATGCGTCGCACGCAGCCAATCACGCCAATCCTCAACCGTTTGAAAGCTGGATCTCAGGGAAACAGGCAATTCAATGGTTCGAATCGAAGTAGCTCGACTGGATTGAGGGACCTCCAATGGGCTCACTGACCAAGCCTCACAGAGTTGGCCGGTAGCCCAGGCAACCAGGTCGGCGTTGTGCTGCCTGACTGCCGCCCATCCAAACTGCGATTCAAACCAAGCGATAGCAGCAGGTGCCGAAAGAAAGGCAGATGTATCACAGGTTCCTGTCCAGCAGAACTCTTCCTGGAACCCTTCGCCTAAGTAGTGACTGACGACTGTAGGGTGAACCTCCAATTGGTATTCGGGCTTGACATGGAGGAAGGCCGCGCCCAGTGGCGCAGATACCCATTTGTGCAGATTGCCCGTGTAGTAATCGGCCCCAACAGCTGTCACGTCCAAGGGCAGCATGCCGGGTGCATGAGCGCCATCAACGAACACTCGAACGCCTCGATCATGACAGCATTGGACGATCTCCTCGACAGGGAAGAGCATCGCGGTAGGCGAAGTCACGTGATCGATTAACACCAGGGCCGTCGTGTCATCCAAGGCCGCTTCGATTTGGTCCAGCAGGCCTTGTTCATCAGGCAGGGGTGGGGCCAAGTCGATCAAGTGAAGTCGTGCGCCAGCTCGTTCCGTGACGTATCGCAAGGTTTGTGTCACTGCGTTGTAGCCATGATTGGTGGCCACGATGGTCTGACCAGGCTGGAGATCCAGTGATCGAAAAACCGCGTTGATCGCCTGCGTCGCATTGATCACGTGGACAAGATCGCTCGCTTCGACATTGAGAAAGCGAGCCAGGTCAGCAGTGGCTGCCTTCAGGAGCGGCCCCCCACGAACCCAGAGTATGTCGGCAGGGTCTTCATCAAGTTGTTGCTTGATCGATCGCTGGGCTTCGGTGACGACCCGGGGCCGAGCCCCAAAGCTGCCGTGATTGAGGAAGGTCATGGTCCGCGACAGGGTCCATTCCTGGATGGAAGATCCTGCCAATGGTTTGGGCGGGCTGGCCGCAACCAGATCATGAACCTTTGAAGTACTCATGAGCAGAGCGTAACGAGGCCACCTGGAATGCTGGATACCAACGTGGCATCAATGGTGGATTCAGATCCAAGGCCCGAGAATGAGCTGGGAGAGCATGCCTTGAGCTTGAAATGAAGTACGGTTGCTGTTATGCTAACGAATACCGAACGCACCGGTCGATAGGAAGTTCAAGCTCATGACCGGTTCTTGTCGAGATGTACTCCGCCTGAGGTAGTTCAGCCTCATCCGGCCACAAGATCTAGTAGCTCGCTCCACCCGGCACGCTCCAAGCCGGATCAAGAGCCCCTGGATGGCCGGAAACAACGCTGAACAGAGACCGTGGAGGGTCAGGCGGGTTCGAAAACGAGGGAAGAGGCGAACCCGCCAACCTCCCGATCTCGACGAGAACGGGCCCCAGGGACTGGACAGAGGATCGATCAGATTGGCTCCACGGAAAGGTGCCAAGACCCAAGACCAAGGGAGTGCTTCGAGATGGAACAGCCACTTGTGCAAATCGGACCAGGAGGAGACTACCGAACAGCCTTGGTCAGTCAACAACCAGGACCCAGGGACCGAGCCCCCAGGCTGATTGCCCAGTCTGGGTACGACCTCGCCCATTCACGTCGCGTCCTTCCCCTGCCCACGGCCATTCTCCGGGCACCACGGACACTCCTGGATCGGATTCTCGGAATTGATCGTCCCATTCCCGCTGTTCTCGAAGTTCAGGCCCGACCTGCACGCATCGACAAGGATCTCATGCATGAACCTCACGCCCAAACAACTTCGCATCGTGCAGTTGATTCGCGAGTGCCGGCTGACGAACGGCTATTCGCCGACGATGCAGGAACTCGCCGAAGCCACCGGCGTCAGCAAGGTCACGGCCTTCGAACACGTCGAAGCACTCATTCGCAAGGGTGTACTGGCGAGGGAAGCGCACAAGGCACGCTCTTTATCAATCGTTGAAGACGCTCCGCTCCCCGATGAGGCAGCGCCCCTGCAGTTCCCGTTGGTGGGACGGATTGCAGCGGGCATGCCCATCGAGAAGTGCGCACAAGATGACATGCTCGACTTGGAATCACTGGTCGGACCCAGACTGGGTTCTAATTCGGGCACCTTTGCCCTGCGTGTCGAAGGGGATTCGATGCAAGATGAGGGCATTCTTGATGGTGACTACGTACTCGTCGAACGACGGAATACTGCCCGTGATGGTGAACGAGTCGTCGCCCTGCTTCCCGATGGCGAAAGCACTCTCAAGACACTCTTCCGGGAACCGGATGGGCGAACACGACTTCAGCCGGCCAATGATGCCTTTGAGCCTATCATCGTCGAGCAATGCCAAATTCAGGGTGTCGTTACAGCAGTTCTACGTTCCTATCGATAGCAATCGACTGAGCAATTCATCCGGAAGAAGACGTGCAACACCTGCTTGGATTCATCTCGCCCCCTCCTGATCAGACTTCTTCTGCAACAAAACCTGTTGGCTTTCAACTTCTTATCGCAATCGTAGTTGGTGTAATCCTGACCTCAATCATCTGGGTCTGGCTGGGACCAAAATTGAAACGCAACCATGAACGCGTTGAAGAACGATTGCAGGGTGCAGACAAAGCCTCCAAGGCAGCCATTGACTTTTATCGCCCTCCGTCTTTCATCCGCTATGGCAAGGCTGGAGAAGTACTTCAATTCATACTCGTACTGCTACCCGTCACACTCTTCGTGTACTACGTTCTCTCCAAGATCTAATCGAGAATGCTGCCTGCTTGATTTCACAGCGATGCTGCTGGCCCGTCGTTCATGCTGGAGCAACGGGCGAACGCCCAGAGGACCGAAACCACCCCCCATCATGCATGAACTGCAAGAGCGCCTCAGGGGAATCCACCAGGGCGGCCCATCCCTGTGCAATCGCAGCATGACAACCAGCAGACGTTCGATGATCGACCGAACCGGGAACTGCCCAGGCATCTCGCCCTTGCTCCTCAACAGCCAATCGTGCTGTAATCATCGCACCACTACGACACGGTGCTTCCACAACCAAGACGCCAATACATAACCCAGCCACGATTCGATTGCGTCGAGGAAACTGACCTGGCCGAGGTGGTTGATTCACTGGGAATTCACTCACCAGCGTGCCCCCCGCAGTGACGACATCCTTGAAGAGTGGCTCGTGCTCGGCGGGATAGAGGCAACCCAAACCACTCCCCAACACGACGATGGTCTTCCCGCCACATCGGAGTGCAGCACGATGCGCTTCCCCATCGATCCCTCGGGCACCACCAGAGACAATCGTGATTCCAGCAGAGGCCAGGACCGAAGCAAACCGGGCCGCTTGCCGTCGACCATAGGTCGTGCATCGACGAGTTCCTACGATTGCCACAGCCAGCTCCTGTTGCGCCAAGGATCCCCCCACTATTCGCAGAACCGGGGGAGGGTCCGGAATACGACAGAGCGGTTCCGGGTAACCCGGTTCACTCCACAACAAGAATCGTCCCTGGAGGGCATCGAGCTGTTGTTGTTCATGGGTCGGGTCGCTGTG
The DNA here is from genome assembly GCA_036339555.1 of Planctomycetota bacterium. Taxonomy (GTDB): domain Bacteria; phylum Planctomycetota; class Phycisphaerae; order Phycisphaerales; family SM1A02; genus UBA1668. The sequence goes on along the minus strand of JAYZAT010000066.1, from coordinate 12,920 downwards.
TTCAATAGCTCGCGCGACCAAGGTGGCCGCCTCATGCCTCAGTCCACAGCTCGAGGCGATACGAGCCGAACTGGCGCCCAAGACTGCCTCCGGTGATCCCAGACCATTGATCAGTCGCCTTGCGATGGCATGGCCAATACCTTCAGCAGACAACAATCGCAACAAGGCATCCGTTCGATCCGCCGTTTGTTTTTCCACATCCATAACCACAACGCTAGAGGCCAATGGAATTCCAACGACTTGTGTTGATGACAATGCCCGGCGAAGCCAATAGGCCTACGCCGTGGAATACAGCCTGCCATGCGGTTCAGCGAACCTGGCTTGCTTGAGCTGGCTTGTTGGAATTGGAAGGACCCAGGACCAATCCAATGCACAGGCACATCGCACCCGCCCCCAGAAACCAGAGGCGTCGCGTGCCAGTAGCCATGATCTCCAGGGTGGAGCGAGGCCCCATGCTGGCCAGGTTGAGTGGGCCGAGATCGTCGGCCTGCTGAGCGGACGCATCGAGCCACTGCAGAACATCAGAAGGCGAGGACAAGTCACGGAGGATGGGCTCGTCGCCTGGATCCAAGAGGTTGAGATCAGCTCGAGTGACTCGACGGGCCACCTCATCGTCGGTGTGTAGTTGATCCAGCATCATGGTCGATCGAGCCAATCGTCCCTGGATCCTGGCTTCCGCGCTTCGAGCATGCTCCAACTGGTGTTGCAACGACTGGTTCTCACGCCAGGCGGGAAGCAGCATGCCAGAGGCCAGCATGGCCAATCCAACCAGGACGAACAGCCAGCCGGGATCAACCCAGCGGGCAGGCCTGGACCAGGCACGGATCCGATCTTGCAAGAAGTGGGAGGACACGATCGAGATATCGGCCTCGCGAGTCCAGTGAGGCCACACATCACCGCGAAGTCGTCGAGCCCTCCGTGTATCGTGAGGTTCCATGACCCCCAGAAGCCCAGTCCTCAAGAGCCTGCTGATAGCCTTGGCCCTGACCTCGACGGCCTCAGGTCAACAAGGTGATCGAGCCGGTGAGACGCAGCCCCCATTACCTGAGTCCCTGGTGGTCCCTGCCAGCCCCCCACTGGAACCGAGCGAGGCCCTGGCCGGCTTCACACTCCCAGAGGGCCTCACCGTCGAACTGGTAGCGGCTGAACCAATCGTCATTGCCCCCGTCACCTCGGTCTTCGGACCCGACGGCCGCCTCTGGGTGGTTGAGATGCCCGGCTACATGAGTGACCTGGATGGCACACAGGAACTGGAGCCTACCGGAAGAATCGTGGCGCTCACCGACTCGGACCAGGATGGAACCATGGACTCCCGGCAAGTCTTCCTGGATGAGTTGGTTCTGCCCCGGGCCCTGGCGATCGTCGAAGGTGGCATCTTGGTCGTCGCCCCACCGAATCTCATCTATGCGCGTGATACCGATGGTGATGGCACCGCAGACGAGACCACCATCCTGGACACCAGCTTCGGTGGCCTGGATAGCCCAGAGCATGCTGGCAACGGACTCCGTTACGGATTGGACAACTGGCTGCACTGTTCACAGCACGCCTGGGAATACCGCTTCCAGGATGGTCAGATCCAACGACGCGGTGTGCCGCCCCACGGCCAATGGGGCATCACGTCCGATGCCTGGGGCCAGTGGTACTACACACCCAACTCCTATCCACTCATGGTGGATTTGCTCCCCAAGCACGTGATCTCCATGAATCCCTCGCAACGTGATCATGCCGGCGCTTATATCCACCTTCCGGCCGATCAAGAGGTCCATTCAGTTCGCATCAATCCGGGCGTCAATCGTGCCTATCGTCCAGAAACCCTGAATGATGACTTCACCCTGCGCCATTTCACCGCAGCCTGTGGCCCTACGATCTATCTCGATTCGGTCCTGGGCGATGACTACGAAGGGGATGCCTTCATCTGTGAACCTTCAGGCAACACCGTCGAACATCGGAACCTCATTGAGAGAGCACACCAAGCGCCTGAACTTCGAACGGACCCGATGATTGGTGCGATCATCGCGTCTACCGATGAACGCTTCCGACCCGTGCACGCTGAAACCGGACCTGACGGCAACCTGTACATAACCGATCTCTATCGCGGCATACTTCAACACAAGATCTTTATGACCAGCTTCCTGCGCGCCCAGGTCGTGGCCAGGGGCCTGGATACACCCGTTGATCGTGGACGAATTTGGCGTATCGTTCCCGACGATGGCCTGACCCGCTTCCCCCCCGATCTCACGGTGCTTGATGACGCGACACTCATCAAAAAATTAGATGATCGAAATGGAACGGTACGGCGGCTCACGCAGCAACTACTCGTTGATCGTGAAACGCTCTCGCCAGAAGCGCTCGAAAGCCTGCAGGAGATGGCTGGCGCTTCTGGCACACCACTGGGCCAAACCCATGCGCTCTGGACGCTGGACGGACGATCGGAGCTAGAACCGATGCTGCTCCTGGAGGCCATGGAAACGCCCAATGTGAACGTCCGTGTCCAGGCAATCAGGATCGCGGCCAATCACCTGGAAGTCCCTGGGGTCGAGGAAGCGTTGCTGTCGGATCTCAAGCACCAAGACAAGACCATCAGGCGGTTGGCAGCCGCATCACTTGCCCTTGCTGATGCCTCCCGGATTGCCCCCGAGTTGGCTCTGGCCCTCGACTCTGACCCCTCAGACAAGATCCTTCGTACTGCCATCATCGCGGGCGCCCGAGGTCAAGAGGTCAGTCTCCTCCAGTCCCTGGCGATGCATGACACCTGGATCGGATCAGCCACGGATCCACGCCGAGCCATGTCAGCCTCCATCGCTCGCACAGCGGCCCGAGCCAATGTGGCGAAACAGAACCTGGCCCTGTTGGAATTGCTGGCAGCCTTACCTCCAGATCAGGAATGGCTCGCCGAGGTGGTTGCTGAAGAGGTCGCCAAGATCCATCGGCTCCGCTCCGCCACACCGCGAACGATCGAGTTATCCGCTGCGCCATTTGATTGGAATGGTCGCCTGGAAGAGGAAGCTGACCTTGCCGGCGGCCTGCTGCGGCTGATCGACTCGCACTCGACATGGCCTGGACGTCCCGGGTACCAGCCCGATATCGATGTCTCCGGACTCGATGCCACCCAAGCCAAACTGCTTCAGAAGGGCGCCAACCTGTACACACACTGCACGGGATGTCACCAGGCCACCGGACTTGGGCTGCGTGGGTTCTATCCCCCGCTGGCTGATTCCCCCTTCGTGCTCGGTCATGCTGAACCCTTGCTGGGCATCTTGATCAAGGGTTTGGAAGGTCCCCTCGAAATCGACGGTGCGATCTATAACCAACCGATGCCACCCGCCCCTGTCCAAGAGGATGAGGACTTGGCAGCCATCGCATCCTTCATCCGCCATTCCTTTGGTAATGACGCCTCCCCAGTCTCTATTGAGGAGGTGATCGCAACCAGGGAACGGTTGAAAAACCACGAGGGGCCCTTGACCATCGAGTTACTCGAAGTCATCTGGCCATAATGAATTGGCCCTGAAACTACCGCCAGACGACCTGGGGTGGCAGCCCCGGAAGAAGCCCAAACTTGGAATCAAAAACCGCTGGCAGCCTGGCCCGGAGCAGGGTAGCCTGAAGGTCTCAGGAGAGAGAGGAGGAGTGGCCGGCTCGCTTGCGAGTCGGTCTACTCTTTTTTGAACCTCTTGGCACCATCAACTCCCTCAACTGGTTTGGAGCGGCTGGCCGCTCAAAACCTCATCAAGCAAACGCACTGTCATGTCGATGTCCTCCGCTGATAACACCATGGGCGGCTTGATCTTGATGACATTGTGAAGAGGACCATCGGTACTCAACAACACCCCACGTTCTTTCATGGTGTTCACCAAGGCTGATGCCTCCGTGGGGGCTGGCTCAAGTGACTGACGATCACGCACCAGTTCCATCCCCAGGAACAAACCACGGCCGCGGACATCCCCAATGATCTCGTGACGCTCCCGGAGTGCCTCCAACCCTGCTTTGAAGCGCTGGCCCAGTACCCGAGCGCGTTCTTGCAAGCCCTCTTCTTCAATCACATCGAGCACTGCCAGTCCACAGGCACAGGACACTGGGTTGCCGCCGAAGGTTGAGAAGAACTCCATGCCATTGTCAAAGGCCTCAGCAATCGCCCTCGTTGTCACCACCGCTCCCAGGGGGTGTCCATTGCCGATGGGCTTACCCATGACGACGATGTCCGGTAACACGCCCGAGAGTTCGAATCCCCAGAAGGCGTCGCCAACCCGACCGAAGCCCACTTGGACCTCATCAGCAATGCAAACGCCACCGGCTCGGCGGACGTGCTCGAAGGCCGCGGGGAGATAGCCCTCCGGGAGCGGGATCTGCCCGCCACAGGACAACATGGTCTCCGCGAAGAAGGCTGCAATGGATCCACCTGCAGCGCAGGCTTCACCGATCACACGTCCAACTTCCAGGGCATAGCCCGAGCCCGCATCCTCGTCCCGCAATTCACCGCGGTACACATCCGGCATAGGTACAACGTGCACCCAAGAGGCTTGGGGTCCCCCACCAGGTCCCTTGAACTTGTACGGACTCATCTCGATACAGCTGCTGGTATGCCCGTGATACGCCCCATCGATCACGAGGACATCACGGCTGGCCGTTGCCGCCCTGGCGAGCCGCAAGGCCAGCTCGTTGGCTTCTGATCCGGAGTTCACGAAATAACAAACATCGAGACCCTCTGGCAATGTATCGCAGAGGCGTTGGGCGTAGTTCGTAATGTTGTCATGCAGATAGCGCGAGTTGGTGTTCAAGACCGCAGCCTGCTTCGCAATCGCCGCCACCACCCGTGGATGACAATGGCCCACGTGACACACATTGTTGACGAGGTCGAGATAGGGCTGACCATCCACGGCAAGTAAGTACTGTCCTCGTCCACGCACGATGTGCAGCGGACTGTCATAACTCAGGGAGAGCGACGGCCCAATGAGTTGGCTACGGGCGTCACGCAGTTCGCTGGCATCACCTGTCGAAGCATGGTTCATGAGTATCGCCATCAGTTCAGCAGGCGAATGATCCAAGATGGATTCGAGTGTTGCCCAAGTCGATTCCTGGTGGGAGAACCAGGTTTCATGATCTGGGGCTCCGACACGGCGCGTTTCGGCCACGCAGATGCTGGTAGCCATCCGTGCAATCGCAAGGGGCACGAGCGATTCGCATTCAAATGGAGTCAGCGATCGGATGCTCTGGTAGCCCGCTAAGAGTGGCGTGGCAGCTTCAACAGTGACACCCTCCTGCTGAAGTGCATAGGAGAGCAGGATGGCCAGGTCTTGAACCAACGCACCCATTTGGCAATCGCCGACATCCAAAATGCCTGCCACCTGGCCGGAGTCCACGAGGATGTTTTCATCATTGGCATCGCCATGCAGCATGCCCTGAGGGCACTTGGACAACAAAGACAAGCCACAAGCACGGTAGAGATGGAAACAGTGCTCAATCGTGCGCCGCCGATCGGGAGTATCGATCAGTTGTATGGCATCCAAATGCCGGTTCGCCTGGGCGAGGTCCCACAAATGGGTTCGTTGTGCCCCGGGGTGCGAGAAAGTGGAGAGGGTTTGATGGACTTGGCCCAGATAGGCACCGATTTCGAAAAGCAGATCGCTGGTCGTCTCGGTCTCTCTCCAACTGGTACCACCCAGGTATCTTTGCAGTCGAGCAATGGCATGATGGCCCGCGATACTGGTCTCAATACAGATCGCAGCACCTGGCGTCGGTATGGAGGTAGGCACCGCGAAGCCTGCTTGAGTCAAGTGCTCCAGGAGCGCTTCCTCGAGTTCCACATCCGCCTGAGGATCCATGGTGAGCTTGAACACTCGAGGTGGTGCACCGGGAACATCAACCCGGAAATTGAGGTTCTCACCAGGCAACCGGGTTAACGCCGCTGAAAATCCCCAGTGTTCTTCCAGGATGACACTGGCAAGCGCTGGATAATCGGGACGAGTCGCCATCGAAGAATCGTATCAGTCCGGTGGGCCCAATATGGGTCGTAGCAAGGGTCCTGATACGGCCCCATGGGCTTGGCCAACCCACTCCCTGATGCTCCCTGGGGCAAATGGGCAAAAAAAAATCCTGAATCATCACACACGCCTGGATGGTCTCCATAGATGGGGTTTAACCGGATCCCGGACGGTATCAGGCGCATTGGGGACTCTTCGAAACACCGGGAATCGAAAGAGCCCCGCCATGAAAACCTATCTCTGCGGCTTGGCCGCCCTCAGCCTTTGCGGTATCGCTTCAGCAGCCACCTGGACAGTTGACGATGATCTCGTGGACTTGCCCGGAGCTGATTTCCAGGACATTCAAGCCGCTGTTGATGCCGCTTCCAATGGTGATCAAATTCAGATCTACCCCGGGACCTACCTGGGAACCGGAGATCAGGTCGTCGACCTCTCCGGCAAGGATCTTCACCTGCTCGGCATGGGCCAGAATCATCAGATCATTATTGATGGAGAGAATGCCCGGCGTGGCCTTGCCTCCACTGGCAATTCCTCCAACTCGAATCAAATCGAAAACCTGACCATTACCCATGGACAGGCACCCAGCAATAACCCACGTGGAGGAGGCGTATTCGTTCAACTCAACCGCATGGCGCTCATCGATTGCCGATTGATCTACTGTCACTCGCCTCATTACGGGGCCGCCATCAGTTGTATGCAGGGCGATTTAACCCTTGATGGATGCACGCTGTCGGACAATGTCGCTTTGGACTCTCTGCCTCCGATGGGCGGAGGCGGCGGCGTACATGTCGCCAGCGGAATACTCCTCGTGAATGATTGCACCTTCTCAAGGAACATATCCCAGGATTCTGGAGCCGCTGTGTTTTCGGTGTCCTCGGATATCACCATCACGAATTCATCGTTCTCCCACAACAGTGCAACCGGCTGGGGTGCCGTCCGATGCACGCTCGGGAGCAGCGATCTTGATCAGTGCACATTTACTGGAAACTACGCAGGCAGCGGCGCAGGTTATAGCTGTATGGGGCCTGGTCACAGCGTTTCGAATTCAACTTTCGAATACAACCTCGCCAACAACTATGGTGGAGGCATCGCAACCAGCCACTCAACTGAACTGGCCATTCTGGACTGTGTCATCGAGAACAATACCGCCGGTTTCATCGCGGGTGGCGTCTACCTGCACACCACACAGCACACGATTGACAACTGCACTATTCGCGACAACCGTGCTGAAGATAGTGGCGGCGGCATCTACACAGAGAGTTCCGTACCACTTGGCAACACCCTTGTGTGCGGCAATCTCCCAGACCAGCTCGTCGGCCCGTCAACCCTGGACAGCAGCAGCAGCGTCTCGGATGACTGCGAAGCGAGCTGCGAAGGCGACTTCGACGAGAACGGCCAGGTCGACATCAACGACTTGTTGACCTTCCTGGGCAACTATGGCCCCTGCCCCTGACCGTCTCGTGCAATTCAATTCGTGCAATCCCGTCGGCCCCGGGCCGGCGGGATTTTTCCTGAATGGAAACAAATGGAATAAACATAAACCGGCGAGCCGCCCCCTCAGGTGGCTCGCCGGCATCCATACCCCCCTGAGGCATTGTTCAATAACGTCGACGTCGTCGGATAAACACACCAGCACTCATCAGGAGTGCCAGGGCACCGGGCCCAGGTACGTTGGTATAGATCGTGGGATTATCGAGCCATGTGGTCTCGGAGATGCCAGTCCAGGTCTCACCCACGATTCGTAAATCGTCTACGCCTTCAAGAACCCACTGAATATCATCCATGGTTGCCGTTTGTGCGCCATTACCGAAATCGACCAGCCAACCAGCGGAGAGGTCGAATGCAAAATCCAAGTGATGCCACTCATTTTCAGCAAGGCCGAAATCGCCCAAGCCAAGGAGCCGAACACCATCCCGGTACAGGCTTACGCCTGGCCGCTTGTCGTCCATGATCATGTCCGCTTTCCAGTCGAAGAAGATGCCGCCATTTCCCAATGCCAAGGAGAAGTCTCCATGGAAGTGTTCAGGCGCCTCGAACATGTACCCACCAGGGGTCTCATCAGCAAATTCGAGATGACCGGTTGGGACACCACCGCTGGGGGCCCATGATGGTGTGAAGTAACTGATATTGCCTGAGACAGAGTCACGAACCCGCCAATCGTCAATGTCATTGTCGTAGTTGCTGTGCGCCAAATACGTAGAGGCCATTGCAGGCGCAGAGATCGCGGAAGCCGCTATGGCGGCGAATAAGAAGCATTTCATGATCCAGTACTCCATGCTGGGTAAGCGACTGGGCTTATGGAATTCATCCAAAACAAGCCAGCCGTAACGAATCAGCACGAAACCGCCCGATCTCTCAGGAATACTCATTAAAAAATGAATTTGAAAGATCAGCCCATCAGGAACAGGGTTTTCAGCCGAGTGACACCAAGCACCATTCAGGAAATCTCTTGACCGGCTCTGCGGGCACCAACATGACGAAAGATTGCCAGGATGATCAACAGGACCAAAGGTGCCAATGCGCAAAATGCCTGGCCGGAAACATTTGATCCCGGATCGAACAGAGGCGTTGGCAAATTAGCTAATGCATGAATGCCAATGGCAATAAACAGGTTGTTTGAGAGCAGGAAGATCGCGGCAAAGACGAAACCACCAGCCAGACGACCCAGTTGTCCTATGTAGATCTGGGACAGGGAGGCATCGTTGGCCACGTCATGCATGAGGTGTGAAATCGCAAACAACACAGTTGACAGAATCGTGGCCCAGACAATTGCACTCCGTATGCCATATTTTCCGGACACATGAAACAAGATCGCCAGTTGCGAAATCATGAAGGCACGCCAGAAGACTTCCTCCATGAGCGTATTGCCCAGGATCTGACCCGACACCAATTCTCCGACCAGGAGGGTTGGACGGGTTTCCCAAGCCGTCCAAATCTCGACATCGCCCCAATTCAATAGGAATAGAAAGAGTTGGGATGCGATCCAGGTTCCGGCGAGCCAAAGGACTCCCATCGGGAGTCGCTTCCACACCAGCCCCAGGTCTCTAGCTCGTAAACGACCAACCCCCCAGAACAGAACAGCAAACACAATGAAGAACGGAATGTAATTGAGGAACGTAGGAACGATCAGGAAACCTGTTGAGCGACAGAATGGCCGAAACAGGTCACCGGGACTCACGACTAAATTGGTCAACGTACTCAAGATGAAAAAGACGACAAGCGAGAGCACGATGAACCAGATCGGGGTTCGTCGAACCCCGAGAATCCAGCTTGTCACACTTTCATGCCCCGATTGACACATCACCTAAATTCCATCACTGAAATCTACTGTAGAGGATCAGGGCTGCCCTCCGCCACGTGCTCTCATAAAAAGATCGGGGCCTACGACAAACCCCAGGGCTTTGTGGCCCTGGGGCTATAGGTGAATAGCGGGGGTAGGATTCGAACCTACGACCTCCGGGTTATGAGCCCGACGAGCTACCAGACTGCTCTACCCCGCAGTAGAAGCGGGCCAGTATAGGGACGCCCCCACCCCGGTCAAGGCAAGCAGTCCAGTGAACAGTAATCAGCCGGTTCCCACGCCCTGCACGCCGCCTCGTGATGCGTCACAATGGGATCTCGTTGATTTGGCCTAAGGAGGACTGGATGGGCAAACGCCCTGTTGCACAACTTGTTCAACAAGCCGAACAGGCAACCGCTGCAGGAGATCATGCCAAGGCGATCAAACTGCTCAAGCGAGCCGCCAAGGAACAGCCTACATCCACTGAGATCACACGCAAACTCGCCGATGTGATGGTGTCCAATGGCCAGCCTGGTGACGCGATCCCCCTGCTCAAACGTGCCCTGGCTCGCACGCCGAATGACACGGCCCTCCTGGCCAGCCTGGTCGCTGCTGCGGGAAGTGATGGCAAACTCGACATCGCTCTACAAGCCGCCCATGAAATGACCCGGCTCTCTCCAGAGAATGCTCAGGCCTGGCACCTCCTGGGACGTACGCAACTGTCGGCCGCCGATGCCCCCACCGCGTACAAGACGCTGACCCATGCCATGGAGTTGGATCCAGATGACTTGGCTATACGCGGACTGCTGGCCGATGCCCAGTTGAGCACCGGCCATTTCCCACTGCCCATTGAGCAGGCGGAAGAAATGGTTCGCCGACAACCCAACCTCTCCCGCAATCACTCGCGACTTGGAAATGGTCTGCGACTCAATACTCGATTTGATGAAGCGATCGCAGCCTTTGACCAGGCTCTATTGCTTGATCGCCACAATCTGGAAGCCGTTGCCGGCAAAGCCGAAGTTCTGGAATCACTGGGTGAGACCGAAGAGGCCATCGCCCTGGTCAAACCTCGCATCTACACGGGACAGACTTCCTTTCTCTTGTTGAACTGCTGGGCCAGGCTCTGCCAACGCACCAAAGACCCCGTCGCTGCCATTGGCCCCATCGAACAAATCCTCTCAGCAGGACGATCTTCAGCCTGGCATCGCAGCAACTTGCTCATTCGGCTTGGCCAACTCTATGAAAAGGTCGAACGCTACGACGAAGCTTTTCAGGCATGGACGGTTGGCAACCGATTGCATCGTGGCCGGTGGAATCGTGACGCCCACAGAGAACTTATCGATGGACTCATCGCAGCTTTTTCAAATGAAGCGATGGCGTCTTTGCCACGCAGTGAAATCACAAGCAGCCAACCAGTCTTCGTCGTGGGCATGTACCGCAGTGGCACCACCCTGACGGAACAGATTCTGTCGGCCCATCCAGATATTGCCGGTGCCGGGGAATTGGGCCAGATGAATACGCTCGCGATTGAATTGCCGGAACAACTGGATGGAACAACACGCTACCCCGAGTGTGTCGCGAAGGCCACAGCGCCCATACTGACCAAGCTGGCCGAGTCTTACTGTGAGTACACGCTCCAGTTGGCCGACGACGCAATACGCATCACCGACAAGATGCCCATGAACTACTTACACGTGGGATTCATTTCACTGCTCTTTCCAAACGCACGCGTGATTCACTGCACGCGTAATCCACTGGATACCTGTTTGTCCTGCTATGGGAATGCTTTTTCTTCACGCATGGCCTATACGGCCGATCTGGTAGACCTGGGCCACACCTATCGGCAGTACCAACGCATCATGGAACACTGGGCATCTGTGAACACCGTGCCCATTATGGAACTCAACTACGAGGCCTTGGTGTCCGACCCCGAACCCGTTCTTCGTTCAATCCTCGAATTCATCGACATGCCTTGGGACGACGCCTGCCTGTCATTCCATGAATCCAAACGCATCAACGTCACGCCCAGTATCGACCAAGTTCGGGAACCGCTCTATCGAGGGTCCATGGGTCGAGCAGGTCACTATGACGCCCATCTCGACGAACTCAAGCAGGCGTTGACAGCAAGCTAAGCAACGCCGCCGACCATCGTGCCAGCGATGCATTCTTCCGCAGCTCCGAGGATGATTGAGGCTGCCAAGTTGTCTTCATCACAGCCGGCCAGGGTGGGCGCATCCAGGTTGATCATGACGAAGTCTGCTTCGCAGCCCGGTGCAATACGACCTGCTGGCACACCCAAGGCCTCCGCCCCATGAATCGTCGCCATATCCAGAAGGACACGATCGATCCGTCCATCGACGTCGCGGCAACTGCCTCGTCGCTGAAGTCGAAGCCGTTGCCCGTATTCCACGAGTCGCATCTCTTCGATCATCGAAATCCTGGCGTTTGAATCACTTCCCAAGCAGATCTTTCCAGCAGCGTCCAGGATGCCAGGCACATCCGCCAGGCCATCGCCAAGGTTGGCTTCTGTCAATGGACACAGGCAGACACGAGCACCTGTGGCGAGGTAACGCGCCATGTCTCCGGGATCCGTATGTGTGTCATGCACCGCGGTGAAATGGTCATCCAGTTGTAAGTGTTCCAACAGCAGCCCGGTCGGCGTGCATCCATAGGCCTCTTGGCAAGCCTTGATCTCGGCGGGCTGTTCCTCAACGTGCATGTGAAAGACCAAACCACGGCGACGACTCTCTTCGTGCAACATGGCCAATTGGTCGGGAGGTACCGCCCGAATGGAATGCGCGACAACACCCAGCTTCTGAGCTCGACCATCGACCCGGGCCTGTAATCGATCCATGTTTGACCAATAGGCATCCAATTCTTGGCCATCGAATCGCTGCTGGGCAGCCCCCAAGGGTTCACCGATTGCGCCCGTCACGTAGTAGGCCTGAAGCAACACGATTCGTATGCCAACATCCGCAGCAGCCTGCAGCATCACCTCATCAAAGGCCCAATCACCTGGCTGGTCATGATGCAGGTAATGGAACTCGCCCACGGTTGTCATCCCGGCCCGGCGCATCTCGCTGAATGCCTGGCGGGCGATCCGATTCATGGAATCTCGATCCATTTCCTGGACGAGTTCATACATCGCCTCGCGCCAAGACCAGAAGTCTTCCTCGGGACGTTCAAACCGCTCACCGCGACCACGCAGTGCCCGCTGGAAGGCATGGCTGTGGGAATTGACGAAACCCGGAAGCAGGGCAACTCGATCATGTGTCGGTGGCTTGGTTGTTGGTTCAACGGATTCAACACGACCTTCAGCGTCAATCCCAATCTCCAGTCCGCGCTGAAGACTGCCATCGACCCAGGTCAGTTCGGCCCGTATCGAATCAAGAGGACTCATGGCGTTCCCTCCGACTCCAAACACTGGCGAACAATTGTTTGCTGGAGCAGTTGACCGCCACGGGCGAACTGCTCAAGGCTGATGAATTCATCTGGTTGATGCGCCTGTTCGATCGAGCCTGGCCCCCACAGCACGCATTCCAACCCAAGTTTGGCCAAGTGACCGCCATCGCTACAAAACGAGACACCGTAACTATCACCCTGACCAACTGCATCACAAGCAACTTGATGGACGACTGAATCCTCCGCTGTACACAACGGTG
>JAYZAT010000065.1:0-8104 GCA_036339555.1 Planctomycetota bacterium | reverse complement strand
GCCTCGATCGTTCTTCGTCTCGGCCCACGGATCTCGATGTTGGCACGGCCCCCTCGCCCAGCCTCCCCGCTTTCCGATGAGGCTGCCCTGAGAATCGAGTCGGAGCAGGCTGTTGGAGCCAATATCCGTAACCACCAGGGTTCCATTCCTTCCCGCCATCAAACCAAATGGGATGCACAGCGGTTGGTCAGGGCCACCCTGCCGCACGACCCGACCAGCGCCGGTCATGACATCAATCTCTTGGATGCGGCGGTTGCGAGCGTCGGCCACCAAGATCGAGTGACCTCCCGGCGTCATGATGATGGACTGGGGTCGATCGAACTGACCTGGCTCAGGCCCAGGTCCCCCCAGTGTTCGCACCCACTCACCTTCCTGAGTGAAGGCCTGGATCCGATCATTGCCACCATACTCAGCCACGTAGACCAGCCCATCTGGACCAAAGGCGACATCCGTGGGATAGATGAACTGCCCAGGCTCGAATCCATAGTTTCCAAAGGACCGCAACAAGTCGCCATTGGGCGTATAGACCATCACACGATGTTCATGCGTGTCCGCAATCCAGACGTTGCCATCCGGACCAATTGTGATACCCGTGGGTCGACCACGTTCAACGCGTGGCATCATCCAGTCATTGAGAGGTTGCCCCGTGGAATCAAGCCTCTGAACACGGCCACTCTTTTCAACCACGAAAATGTCATGAGTGCGAGGATCCACCGCCATGGCCCGTGGGTAATCGAAACGGCCCGCCATCCGACCAGGACCACCGATGACCTTCTCGACTTCCAGCGGTGCTGTTCCTGAACCACGATCAGAGCAACCGACTTGGTAGATCATGGGAATCAACAGCAGGACCATCGCAGCATACGATCCCGCAGAACGCACCCGCTGAAGTGACCATCGTGCCAGGAATCCCAACCCGATCGCGATAATGGCTCCGATCACGATGAACAGGGCCAGCATGGCAATGACTGTTTCGGGACGTTGATAGTGCATGGCATTCAGAAGGGTGACGCTGACCGGTGGCGACGGAGCCGGCGGTGACAAACGCATCGCTATTGGTATCTCGCCCAAGGCCAACAAGGCAGTTACGGCCGCGAGACCTACAGCTGTGAACCAAGTCCGTGGCCCCTCAGCACGCCATCCACCTCCATGCATTCGACGCAAATCTTGCAACGGAACTGGTTCTGATCGGGCCACCCAGCGTGCGGCCAAGGCCGCGATACCCCCGAACTTGGCCAGCCATCCGATGAGGAGCGCCGCTCCACTGCCCAGCAACCACGTTCGTAGACCAGTTGACGGCAGCAACGCGATCCCGGCCAGTACGGTGGCTGCCACCAATGAACCAGGTGCCAGAAGCATGGCGACCCAGGGAATGGACAGGACTACACCGACCCAACGCCAACCACAGCGTGGTCCTCGAAGCAGCCAGAGAATCCCGAGAAAGACGATGCAGACCAGTCCACCAAGAATGACCGCATGAATGGCATCACGCGCAATGGACTGTCCATGGGCCACCCACAAGTCCAGGGCCTTCTGGTCAATATTCGCAAAGATCAGAACGGCTGGCACGAAGGCGGTCACGATCCAAATCAAAGCAACCAGAACACCTGCCACGGGCTTGGTTGAATCTCCCGCAGTTGAAGCATCGTCGACTGTCCGGCCAAGCGCCCACCAGGTGATCACGGCACCGATGAGGGCCGCGATCGCAGCAGGCAACGCGACCGCTGCCATTTGTCCAGGAGCAGCCTGCATGGCAGTCAGCGCACGCAATTCATTGCCCACAGTGAACACTCCGGCAAGATCAAAACAGATCACGTTTCCAAAGATGAAGGCAGTGACCAGCAAACCTCCCAGCAATAACCCACCAACATCATGATGCAATCGTGCCACTGTTCGTTGAATCCAGGAGGCCCCGTCAGCAGCAAGTTGATCACTGCGTGATTGCGGCCAGGTTGCAGCAGCCGGCGCCACACAGAGGCTGACCAGGGGCCAGGACCAGGACAACAGAGCCACACCAAGTGTGAATCGTCGCCCCAGGCCAATCGCGTCCCACAGCTCAAGCCGGTCGAAGAGCCAGGTCCCTGAAGGCCAAGTTTGCCACCAGGCGTAGAACACTGCATAAGAAGGAACAAGGAGGGGCAACAGGATGGCGCCTAAAAGAACAGGCCATCCCAAGGCCTTCGATCTCCCGGGGTCTAACGAAGCGTGCCGCTGCCTGTGCAGACCGATCCCCAACACGTGGCCAGGCAACCAACCCAAGAGCATGGCACCGATCGCAATGCCAACGGACCACGCCAACGTTCGAACCGTCAGAATCCACGGCTCGTGCATCAACAGGACTTCACCACCCGTCACACGACTGCTTTGCACGATCATCGCAAGGGCAGGCCAGAGCACTGCCAGAATCCCTGCACAGATAACAAGCACAGCGATGCTACGGCGCAGCATCGGACCCCCCGCCTCGCAACACCATCACCGCAGTTCGCACGGCTTCGGGATATTCAGTAGCGGCCTGATTGAAATCAACTGGCATCGCCGGAGGCACGATGAGATCCGGATAGTCCATCGCCACTTCCGGTACTAGGGGAATGTTCCCGGAGGGAGATTCCGCCAATTGCCGTGCCACCTCTTCGGATAAAAGGAAATCGACCAACTCACCGGCCCTCGGGTGATCGGAGCCCGCCACCATCGCAACGGTGTTGGGCATCAGGAAGGTACCAATGCCTTCCTCTGGGCCTACTGGACGCATAGCTAAACCAGCGCCGAGGCGATTGGCTGCACGGACATCATCGGCGTCGGTCATCCCCAGCAAAACACGACCCGAACGAACCTCATCGACTACAGCAGCATTGCCACCTGGCAGCACACGGATACGGTTGTCCGCCAGGGCATCGAGCAGTTGCTGAAAACCCTGCTGATCTCCTTGCATGCGATACCAGACTTGCAAGGCGGAAAGGTGACCACCGGTGGTTCCGAAACGTGGATCTGCCATCACAAGCTCATCCTGCCAACGAGTCTCTGACAATGACTGCAAGGATGTTGGCACATCTGCTTCAGCCAGACGAGCCGGGTCATACACCAGAACCCTCGGCCTGGGCGAAAAGCCAAACCAGTGATTGTCGGGATCCCGCCAGTCCGTGAACCATGCATCGGCCACGGGTGAATGATGGGCTTGCAGAAGGCCTTCACGGGCAAGTTGTATCGTCATGAATGCTTCCGAGGACCAGAACACATCGGCCACCGGCATGTTCTGCTCTCCTCGAATGCGATCCACGAGGCCCGTCGTCTTGGTGGCCTCGGTATCACCCACAAGATGCACGGGAATACCGGAGTGTTCTGAAAAGGATGCCAGGATCGGCCGGGCCACGTATTCGTCCGCCGACACATACACGACCAACGGTGGTTCACCACGATCGCACCCGACAACCGAGAGCAGGATCAGCAGGACACCAACAGAAAAGACTCTAGCTTTCCTCACCACCCGCACCCTTGGTCACGGTTTCATTTGACTCCGACTCCGTTTCGGATTCTTCCTCGGAGTTCTCGGGCTCTGACTTGTCCTCTTTGGCCTCTGTGTCAGCTTCCATCGCTGACTCAACGGCCTCACGATCGCTGAAGTAATGCTTGAGCGCGTCGTGGTACTGGCGTGGCAAGGGAGACTCATCCAAGGCCTCATCGAATCCTTCACTGGCAGCCTGCTGGGCTTGCTGCAGGGTCATCGTGGACTCACCGACGACCAGTTCTCGATCGACCGGAACACGTGACGCGATGGGACCATCACCGGCTTCACTTCGCTGTTCTTCAGCAACCACGTTGGTTTCCGTTTGTTCGCTACCCACAGACTCACCGAGGCCCTTTTCCCCCGCTGCATTACAGGCCTGTTGCTTGGCCAACCCCTCACCAAGCTTGTCACATTGGCTTTGGCAAGCGCTTTGCGCATCCTGGGCCTTTTGCAGCATCTGTTGAAGTTGCTCCATAGCACCCAGTTTCTCAGACATGCCCTGGCAACTCCCTGGCTTGCCTTCTTCACCCTCCTCGCCCCCACGGCATTGCTCGCAAGCCTCCTGGGAAGCCTCGGAGAGTTGTTCAAGCATTTTCTTCGATTGCTCATTCGCTTCGGACTTGTCTTCAAGTTGCTGCTTCTGTGATTCGTTCAGATCAGTCGCTTGTTCAAGCGCCTGCTTGAGGGCCTGTGGATCATTCGCCAACTCGGGATCCAGTCCCGCCTGCTTGAGCGCTTCACGCATGGACTCCTGGTTGTCCGCTTGTTCCTGGAGTTGCTCCGACAAGGATTCCAAGGCGTCGGCAACCTCTGCACGTTCTGAATCAGACATCTCGCCGGAGTCGATCTTCTCCTGCAACTTCGACAGCGTTTCCTTGGCCTGAGTAAAGTCGGATTTCTTTAAGGCCTCGACCAAGTCCTGAATCGGACTCTCCTTGGAGGTATCCAGTGATTCCAGCGACTCCTCCAATGACTCCAGGGTCTCCCCTTCTGGCCCATCGAGAATATCCTCCAAGTTCCGGTTCAACTCGGTCAACCGTTTGAGCGCTTCCCGGCGAATGGATTCCTCGTCTTCCTTTTCCTGGAGTGAAGCATCCGTCTCTGCTTCCAATTCTTCCAGGACATCCGACATGGCCTCGGAGAGTTCGGGGTCCTCACGAATGGCTTCGACAGACGCCTCGACTGACTCGGCTGCTGTCTCACGAACCTGGTTGAGATCAACGGTATCGATCTCACGTGCGGACAGAAGATCCCACTGCCCGAAGATCGCCACGATGAATGCCACAAGGATGAGCACAGGCGAAGTCCACCAGAGGGGTGGTGGTGTCACACGGAAGCGACGACGAACCTGCTCTCTAGTCTGTGGCGATCGTGCCACGGAACCGGCATCTTCAACGAGTGCTTTCGCAAAGGGATCCTGCCTGTGATGGCAGGCCATGGCGGATGAAAGCCTGTCCTTCAAACCAAGGCGATCATCAACACGCTGAGCCATGAGTATCGGGCGGGGTCGCCTCTGCCACCACCCAATCAGCCCGGTTGTGACGGCCATGACAGCAAATGCAAGGATGACCCACCGCCAGGGAACCCAGGGTTGGGAACCAAGGCGGTCCACCACGGCCAGGGCGACCGCCAGGACGGCCAAGCACAAGCAGGCACCGCTGAACCATGCCAACCCAGCACTCACCCGTTCACGACGTGACACGAGGCCGACGATTCGAGCGATGTCATGTTGTTGCTGATCGATCATGTCTACTCCCGGGGATGGGACTGCACTCAAGTCTACCCCGGGGGCGTGGCTGGGGAAGTCAATCGTGCCCGCCTGCGGCTATGTACCTGCAGAACGATGCCTACGATCAGGAGCCCAAGCCCTATCGGTGCCAAAACGGCTGCCACCAACGAGACGATCAGAATGGGGATCACGATCGAGGTAACGGACATTTGACCGTAAGCGTAGACCCCAGAACGATCATCACCCGGCGCTGCTACACCCGTGAGTTTCCAGCGACCCGATTCCAGTTCGGCCACACCGATGTAATAACCATGTCGGCCCATGAGGCTGTAGTTGACAGCGACTAATGGAGGCCGAAAGGTCGCCTCGCCATCACCATCAAGCGACTCAAGGTGAAAGGTGATCGTCGGTTGTTCGGGTGAGGCATAGAGGACGCCATCCACGGTTGTCCTGGGTTCATAGGCCAAGTTCAATTTACCAGCAGAAGCCATCTCAAACTCCGCAGTCCCAGGCATGACCACCTGCGTCATGTTGAAGCGTGATACGGAAAAGACCACACCAAGAATGACGATCAAGATCGCTGCGGCGATGAGCAGTACGCCCCCGATAATCCAACGCTTGCCCGTCATGATGTTTGGACCTGCTCGGAAAGAATCCGGAGCACTTGATCGTGTGCCTCTTGAATGGAACCACTCACTCGAGCACCAGCCGCATGGACATGCCCCCCGCCACCCAACTGACCCGCCAGGGCACTGACATCCACGAAGGGTCCGCCGACTTGTCTTGATGGCTTGGATCGGAAACTGACCTTAGTCTCCTGTCCCTTCTCGCTATACAGCAGTACCGAGAACTCAACTGTTCCGACAACGAGTGGCAGGTTGACTGTTCCCGCAAGTTCACCAGGATTTCCCGCAGTGTCCTTGAAATCACCAGGCTCCAATCGCATGATTGCTCCGCGTCCATCCAGCACATATTCGAGTGATTGCAGCGCACGAGCTTGCAAGGCCAATCGCGTAGGCTGGGCAGTCTCCTCGATCGTTCGGTACAGACCGTCACGATTGATACCAAGCTTGAGCAGTTGTGACGCCATCGCAAAGGCTCGGGCATCTGCGTTACTGAACCGGAACCAACCGGTATCCGTTGCCAACCCGCAGAACAAGGACTCGGCCACGCTCTCTGGCCCGCCTTGAATGGACAGTCCCATGGCTTCGATCAGTGACATCACCAGCATCGTTGCGGAAGCAGCCGTCGAATCAACCAGGCGAAGCGACCCGATGTCATCACCAGAAGCGTGATGGTCAATCACGATGACATGATCACGGCGAGCACGAATCCAGTCCGCGATGGGTTCCACCTGGCTGAAGGCCCCGGTATCCACGAGCAGCACCAGGTCCTCACCTCCCTGCGGCATGTGCTGTTCTGCATCGATCCAAGGGGTGGATCCCGCAATGGCACGCATCGGCGCGGTGACCGGTCCCATCAAGAGGATCTCGATATCGAGTTGGTGCTCCAGGGCACGCTTCAAAGCCAGGGTTGAACCCATGGCGTCGCCATCAGGTTTGGAGTGGGTCGTCACAACAATCCGACTGGCACCAGCGACTGTCTTCGCAACCGTCGCCAGGTCTGTATTGGACTCATAGGTAAACATTGAAAAGGAAACTCTACCCGCTCATCAACAACTGCACGCGTTCAAGGTCCCTCGCCATTGCCTCAGCCAGGTCCTCGACGGAATCGAAGACCAACTGTTCCCGGACCCAATGATTCAGGTTAACTTTCAGCCTCCAGCCGTAGTGGTCTAAATCCCCATCGAAGGACAGCAGGTGGACTTCGCAGGAGGTTCCTTTGTCCTGGAATGTCGGATTGGTTCCGACACTGATAGCGGCAATGTATGTCTGACCGGAATCGAGGTGGGCCTGGCCAGCATAGACCCCGGCAGCAGGCGTCATCAGGTTTCCGATATCCAGGTTGGCCGTTGGACAACCCAAATCACGTCCCCGCTGATTCCCTCGAACAACTTCCCCCTCCAATTGCCATGGTCGACCAAGCAGGCAGGCGGCGTCCCGAACCCGCCCCTTCGCAAGCAGTTTCCGGATGACTGAACTCCGAGCTGGCACCGATGTGCCATCCACGAGGGATCCCATGATCTCCTCGGGCACATGGACTTCAAACCCCCGTTCCCTACCAAACTCTCGAAGGAATGCCACGTCACCTTCGCGATTGCATCCAAACCGAAAGTCTTCACCCTCGACAATGTGCTGGGGAGTGTGGGCTGCCACGATCTGGTCCAAAAATGCCCCGGGGGATTGCTGAAGGAACTCCTTGGTCGGCACGAGAACCTGAACCTCATTCACCCCCGCATCAACCAAGGCCCTCGTCCTCTGTTCAGAAGTCATGAGCCGAGGCAGAACCTGGTTTGGTGCCAGCACTGCAACAGGCGATGGCTCGAAGGTCATGACCACAACCCGGCCACCAGGGCCGACGGCTTGCCGCCCCTGGTCGATGATTCCCTGGTGCCCGAGATGGACCCCGTCGAACATGCCTATTGACAATGCTGTTGCCATGGGCAGGAGACTACAATCATCAACAAAGCTCGGAAAGCGGAAGACCGGCCTCTCTCCCGTTGCGGCCGTCTGGGGGGCCGGATACAGTTTCGCGATGGCCAATGAACCCAGCAACGCGATCACCAGCTCACCCGAGCAGCCCGACAAGCCCGAGGTGGTGATTGACCAGATCACCAGTGGCCTGAGGGCCCAATCCGAGCAGGTCGTTCCCTGGTTTCTTGAGCAGATGCCGCCAACCTATTTCCAGGATACGGACGAGGAGACCCGGCTGGTTCACCTACGGGCCATCATCGCAGCCCGCGCCTCAGGGCG
>JAYZAT010000064.1:0-8382 GCA_036339555.1 Planctomycetota bacterium | reverse complement strand
GATCTCTATCAGAGTGATATTGGAATCAACACGTATATCTTCAATGCTGATGTCGTCCTGCAGTCATTACGCGACCTCGGTCTGTTTCCACCAGGAAATGCACCTCAAGGCGATGCGTATGGAACATGGTATGTCGATGATGAATGGTGGGACCAAACTGTCAGAAACTTTCACGATCAGATACGGACTGATCTGGAACACTGGTACCATCCCTCATCATTGCAGGAAAAGAAAGGAAACCTACCCCCTTCAATCCGTGATCTGTATACCGAGTTCCCCGTAGCCAACTGTCCAAGCATCGACCGCCTGGCCGAGAGGGCCCGAAAACGACCCGATGTCGAATTCTATTTTCTCATGGCTCCGTTTCCCGTTGAGTACTACCTGTATCAAAGCAAGGAAGACATCGCCGCCTTGATCGGGATGCGCCGATATGCGGCGGATTTGTTTGATCAGCTACCCAATGTGCAACTCCATGCCTTTGATCATGATGAGTGTATTGTTGGCGATCTGGGCAGATACAAGGATCTCATGCATTACCACCCCAGCGTCAATCGGCACATGATCGAATGCATCGCAAACAACTCAAACATACTCAACAGCAAATCCATTGACTTGCATGAACAGCATTGGCTTACGCTTCTTCAACAGTATCAGAAGCGTTATATGAAATAGAAAATAGTCCCTATAGAAGTTGATGCCTCCAGTTCGAAGCTTCATCATCAATTTTGAATAGAGCCATTCTCAATTAGTTCTTGAAGTTGTTTTTTATACCGGCGCTGTTTCATGCTGAATAATGCTGGGCTAGCGATTAAAGCTGGAATTCCAAACCAACTCAATTTC
This sequence comes from Planctomycetota bacterium, assembly GCA_036339555.1. Classification (GTDB taxonomy): domain Bacteria; phylum Planctomycetota; class Phycisphaerae; order Phycisphaerales; family SM1A02; genus UBA1668. The sequence continues at coordinate 7,542 of JAYZAT010000064.1, read as the reverse complement.
ACGCTTGTCGTCAAAGATTAGGAAGCGATACTTATCTGGCAGGGGTTTGTTCGCATCCAGGTGACGAATGATGTCCTGTTTCTCGGTTTCAGTTAGCTGGGGCATCAATTGGCTCCAAACAGGGTGTGACCCAGATGTCATTGTTCGGCCAAGGACTACGGGTCCAATGCCGGCGACCGGGCCATCAGATTCAATGCCCGCGACTGAGCATGGCCGACCTTGCCAGGCAACCGAGACTGACGATGCTGGTGTGGTGGTTACTGAGGACGGTGATGGTGGACTCGCATCAGAGTCACACTTTCACTGAAACCCCTCTGTCCAACCAGAGTTCGTCTCGTGTGCATCGTCGTTCAATTCCTGATGAGAAGAAGTTCCGTCATCACCGGTCGGTGGTCGGAGGTGCGTGATTCCGGAATGACCATCGCTGATGCCGGCATCCATGCACTTGGTGGTCCGGAGATGATGTAATCGATTTCTATCGTCGGTTGGTCCGCGGGAAAGGTTGCGGCGGAATCTTCTGGTTTCATGGCATTCCGGCCGATCTGCTCGAAGGCGATCATAGTGCGTGAACCCGGGACGTCATTGAAGTCCCCAAAGACGATCCAGGGTGTCTGGAGAGCCTCGATCCGGCGGATGGTCGCGTGTGCCTGTTCGAATCGGTAACCATCGTTCTTGACCCAGTCGAAGTGGACCACGATTGCGGTGATCGCTTCCCCGGAGTCTGTCAGGATGCGTGCGGCCAGTGCGACACGCGGTTCATTGCCATCGGGCAGTCGCCATGATTCATGGGACTGAATCGGTCGTCGCGAGAGAATCGCAAGTCCGTAGCGTCCATCCTGAAAATCCATGAACGCACCGTATGCGGCGTGCATGCCGAGTCGCTCGGCCAGCCATGTGGCTTGATCAACGCTGCCGCTTCGGCTCGCCTGATCGTCCACTTCCTGCAGAGCGATGATGTCGGCATCGAGCGTTTCAAGGGTGGTAGCCGTCTGTTCGAGATTGATGATGTCGTCCATGCCTCGACCGTGTTTGATGTTGTAGGTCACGACTCGAATCGCAGCGGCAGCGTCATGTGACGATTCATGGCTGGTGTTCATGGAGGAACATCCCGTGAGCAACGTCGAGATCAGAATGACTGGAAGAAAGAATCGCATCTCAGGGGCAGTTTACTCGAGGCACTCCCATGCCATCATTCCAAAGTAAGATCTATTTCAGGACAAGTAAGAGTTGTCTCTGGCATCTACAACGAAAGGAATTGGATGATGATTAGTGGACTTGCAGGCGGTGCATTGATCCTTGCTGTCACGGCGATGTTTCTTGGAATAGTGGCAAATCTCACAATCAAAAAATTGGTCACGCACCTGAAAGAGCAAAACGTCATCGATGAAAACTATTCCATTAAGGATGGGCCACCCTCCCTAGAGAAACGCAGCAGGCGATCCTCAGGCTCCTGAATGAGAGCTAAGAGGGGACCCAGGGGGAGGGGGGGGGGATCGTTGGCTGGGATCCCTTACGAAGAGTGGCTCGCAAGTTTCTAGCAACATCAGTTGCTGATTGTCAAATAGGCATCTCCATCCCTTTTGTGATCTGCTTCATGTGGCCGATGACACTTTGTGCGCTGCAAGGCAGCATGCTGAATACGTGAATATGCATTCCGGGAGTATTGCCCAATCATGCAAACAGAAATTGATCAACTTCGTCAGCAAGTCCGCACGCTCAAGAAGATGATTGGAGCTATCTTTGGGCTCATGATTGCTGGTTGGCTTGTGGTCTTCATCGGCGTTCGCGGGACGACTGAAAACGTTGGCAATGCCGGCGAATTCGACACGATCACGACGAGGAAGCTAGTGATCGAGTCGCATGCAGGCGATCCTTGGCTTGTCGCCGAGGAGACGCTCGTTGAGCCTGATATGCCGGAAGCGGGGGGTAATCAGTTTCTTCGGATCGGTCGGGACGCATCGAATTTCAACTGCTGGCTCGACGGGCGAGGGGGGCTGCAGATGTGGATGAAGGACGGTTACGATCGCGAACGGATCAGTTTGACCGTCCGGGGTGGCCCCATGACATAGCGAGCATCGAACTGTTGCATCCTGAGCCTGATGCGGAGGTGGCGTTCCGCGCCTTCAGTTGTAACGCGGCCTGCCGAGAGATGCTGCAGCGTGGCGAGCGCGTCATGGACTGACGCCGCTGGTCCTGTTAGGTGTCACCAAATCCGGTTATGGGTGATTGTTCGGGATCCTGCTCTTGAATGGGCCAGTTTGCTTCATTGTGCTGCGGAAGCGATCTTATCCTCCGCCTTGGTCAGCTTGTGCAGTATCCCCAGAACGATGTAGAGACCAAGTCCGGTTATGAATGTCCACAGATAGGGCGACATGGCATCGAGTCCGTCCATCTCCGACCATGTCATTGATTTCTTGTCCCTGAGAATTGGAACCGAAACAAGGATGCCGATCAATATTGCGTTCACGGTCTGACCAATCGCAAAGAATATCCCTGATGCCTGATCCTCGAAGAAGTGTGCGAAGTAGGGAAGAATCATCGAGCATGATCCGAATCCCATTCCCATTGTGATGAGCAGTGGTGCTACAAACCAAATGTTGTTGTGTTCCGGAGTGATCAGAATCGCCACGGTAAACGTGATGCAGCCATATGACATTCCGATCAGCATCGTGGCATAGCCACCGATCTGTCTTGCGACAATCGTCGCCCCGTATCCACCAGCAATGATGCCAAAAAGAAAAAGGAATGCGAGAATCACTGAATCATCATGTTTCCATCCAAGTGCTGATTGGAAATTGATGTCCCAAATGAATCCAAAGTCGGCTAGTGTGGCAAGAAACAGTGCCGAGGCAAGGCTGGCCAGCCAGAGTACAGGGCTTTTCATGAGCCTGAATGCCGTCTTGATGGTGTTGGATATCGAACCACTCTTGAATGTGCTCGATGGCTTCACATACTTCCAGACGAGAAGAACTGGCGGTATGGTAAGCAGGAAACAGAACAAGTACAGGGTGCGCCAGCTGATCGAATAGTCGATGAAGTCGACAAGCATCAGACTCAAGGCCTGAATTCCCTGGCCAAGAACGAAAACCGTTGTCGTTGCCGTGATGAATCTCTTGGTATCCAGCCTGTTTCGGGCAATCTGCCCAACAAGCGGAATGGCCAGCGCCCACCCCATGTTGCTGATCACAAATCCGGCCAGAAAGGTGGCTGAATTCGGTGCGATTCCACGAATGCCCAGACCTATGGCGCAAAGCAATATCGAGATCCATCCAAGTGATCCTGGACTGAAGCGATTGATGAGCAGGCTTGCAGGAAGAAGGCTGGCTGCGAATAGGTAATCTCCATAGGAGATGAGATCTATGAAGTCCTGCAGCGGAAGGGTCAGCCCGGTGGCGATATCCGATTTCATGGCTCCGAGTATTCCTGCTGGAACATATAGCAATAGATAGGCTATGGCGAATGACAGGAAAGCCGGATCAAAGATGTTCTTTCTGGATGGTGTCTCGTCGTTCATGCAAATTCAGTTCAAACAGATACCTGTGATACGCCTGGATGGCTCGCTTGATGTGGGTTTTGGTACTCGGCGGCTTCCAACGCTTCTCTGAAGATGCTAGCAACTTGTAGTAAGCGGTGGATGCAGGACCTCGGCGGTTTGTATGCGTGTTATCCGGTGAATTGGGATGCGAGTCAGACGTGTACCGTGGTACACGTTTCAAAAATGAAAAACCCCCGTCACAGATTCGTGACAGGGGTTTCAAGGGTTGGAAAGCGGGTGAGGCGATTCGAACGCCCGACATTCACGTTGGCAACGTGACGCTCTACCACTGAGCTACACCCGCGAGGTATTCACTTGTCGCCAGGTCGCCTCAAGGCTCGCCGGCAAGTTGGGCAGTTTAGCACAAGCTGGTATGGCCTTGTGGTGCCTATCTGAACGGGGGAGTATGGCGGCTGGCTGGCCACCGGGCAAGCCCGATTTTGCCAACAGTGCCAGGATCAGTCCTGGCCCAGCTTTTCGGCCAGCTTCTTGAGCTCCAGCAACCGCTTGGCCGAGAATCCCTGGTCCCAGAACCATTGAACACTGCCCTCTGAATCCAGCAGCAAGAGCCGACCGTTGCGAGGATTCTCGGTGCCGGTGAACTGTGCCACCGGCTTGGCCTGCTTGCCGTACAGCGTGACCACCGCAGCCCAGTCCTCTGATGGAATGCCACTTCGCATACCGTTGTCGATCACGCCTTTGAACATCGAGGGGAACATCCCGGGAATGGTGGGGACCTCGACGACTTGAGCTGAGAACTCAACCTGGTTCAAGCCAATCGCCCAACGATCCAAGTCGAACTGCGAGTTCTGAACATACCCAACCATGTAGAGGGCTGGTTTGCCCAAGTATGCGGTGGGCAACTCAACAGGGTCCTTATCCAGATTCTCGCCGCTGGCCTTGGGAAAGGGCTCGCCCACCGGGTTGCGATTGGGATACTTGGCCATGCAGCCTCCATATATAAGGAAGAGCGGAAGAAACAGGATCCAGGCAGTTGTACGGGCCACGAGCTGACTCCTTGGCAAGTCGATTGAAGATGAGCTTTGGGCAGGATAACGACATGCATCCCGGGAACAAATTCTCTCCAAGCCCTATGCTTTGCGACCCATGGCCAGCACGATTCCACCATTGGGCCCCGATGTCCCAGAGCTCCCCGCCACGATCACCCGAGAAGAGGGTGCGTATGTATTGACTTGCCGAGCCAGGATCCCACGCCGACGAGATGAAGTCTTCCCCTTCTTCGCCGATGCCAGGAACCTGGAGAAGATCACCCCGAGCCTGCTGCAATTCAAGGTCGTCACCCAGGGAGAGATCGAGATGAAACCCGGGGCCTTGATTGACTATCGGCTCAAGATCCGGGGCGTGCCGATCAAGTGGCGTACCGAGATCACGGCTTGGGAGCCGCCAGCTCGATTTGAAGATCGACAACTCAAGGGCCCGTATCGACAATGGATTCATGAGCACACGTTTGTGGATGAAGGCGAGACAACCCTCATGCAGGACCAGGTGCGATACAAGGTGATGGGTGGTGCCATCATCCACTGGCTGGCAGTGAAGCGGGATGTTCTCAAGATCTTCACCCATCGCAACAAGATCATGGCGGAGCTCTTCCCGCCACAAACCGAAGGCTGATGACAACTCAACTCCAGATTGAGATCGCGTTGATCGCCCAGGCCGTGTCGACGTTTGGCATGTTGGGCGTGATCTGGCTGGTCCAACTCCAGATCTATCCCTTGCAGATCTATGTGCCAGCCGAGAACTTCGTGGCCTATCAGGCCTCTCACTTGCGCCGGGTTACGTTTGTCGTCGGTCCTCTCATGCTCGTGGAAGCAGGAACGGCAGCATGGTTGTTATTCCTTCCCCTCAACGAGTGCGGAACCAATCTGGCTTGGATTGGTATGGGGTTGGTTTTCCTTCTCTGGCTCTCGACGCTCGTTCTCCAAGCACCCTGTCATTGGAAGCTCGAGAGAGGACGAGATGACAAGGTCATCCGGCGACTGATCCGAACCAACTGGGTCCGGACACTGGGCTGGACGGCACGTGCGGTGGTGGTGGGGTGGCTGCTGGTTACAGCCTTCTAGCATGTGTATACAGCCTTTGTAGCTTTTTGATTTGAATGGCAAGACCTATTTAATAGAATCGGCTCTTTCGAGAAGAGGCAGCAAAAACAATTTTGTGTGAGGGGAGTTCAATCATGCGGTCTGTGTTCTTGGCGTGCTTGGCGGGGCTGTTTGCTATGGGAACAACAGCTGTAGCAGAAGATTGTTTGATGCCAAATTCAAATCCATTTGCCCAGACGAACAGTACCTATGGTTGGTTCTTTGACTATGAGGACTCGATCGTCTTTAGCCAATCTTTGAGGTATACCAATGTGCCTCCCTACGATGCGCAATGGAAGCGACTTGAGGTCATGGAAGAACGAGACTCAGTAACCTTACATCGATGGAACCCCAATCCCAGTGGCGGCTGGATTCCTGAATATGTCACCATCCAAGACCCTGTACTGGTTGTCACTTGGGCATCTCCTCTTTTGGCGAGTGACGGGTATGAAAGTGTCTTAAGTGATTTGAATGGGCTGAAAGATCCGGTTACGGATCACTCAATCATGCTTGGCTTCGTTACGAAAAGCAACCAAATGAACGCAACGGGCCAGAATCAGAATTGCACACTCTGGTTCAGCAAGCATGGTCAGACAGGTGAGTTCCTTGATGATCTTTTTCATGCTCAGAATTTTGATATGAATAGATCATGTTTTAATCTCTCAAACATGAAAAGCTATTCCGAAAACCTTGAAGCATGTCAACAGTCACTTCTTTGGGGGGTTCCTTCGGCGGGCGTTCCCTATGGCTTCGGTTGGACGAGTCAGCCTTATCAGGGAAATGCTCTTCCCTGGTGGAATACCAACATTTACATTGGGGTCGTTGACAGGCGAGCTATGATTCGTCCCTCCTACAATCCCACCCTGATTCCGCAGGATGAAGCACAAGATTACATTCAGACCTATGACGGTTTGCCTCAGTGGGACAATCAAAGTCAAAGCTATGCAGTCCCCCTAGGCAATGTGTTTGGCGAGGGTAGTTACAGCGATTTCACCCGTGGTGCCTGGCAGGCGATCTGTCCCGACTACGACTGCACAAGCGAGTATAGCTTTCTTGCCTGGGATGGCACTCGAATTCCATTCGGATCCTTTGGAGGAGTGCGTGAAGCGTTTCGGGCTCAAGGTGAATCGTTGGAGCAACTTCTGGAAGACGGTTACATGGATGAGAATGGACAGCCATTAGTCTTTGACTTTGATCTTCCGATCGAAGTATTCAACAACTGGTTGAGTGCGTATCAGTATGACAACTGGGTCTCAGATGTACCACCGTGGTCGAGCGGTGCAGGTTTTCCATTTGCATCCATCGGACTCACGGTGAACTGGATCCAAACTTCAGTCAATGACTCATTTGGTGTTTCAGAGTTCATTCTCAAGGGTAAGGCGCCAATTACCTGGATCGCAAAGCGAACCGCTTCGCAATATCTGGGAACTCGTGAGCCTGGCCAAGTCTCGTGGTGTGACTCTTGTCTGGGTGATCTTGATATGAATGGAGCTGTGGATGTCGGTGATCTTTTACTTCTGTTGCAGGCCTGGGGTCAGCCTCAGCCTTGTATGACATTTGACGACACATCATGGACTGTTTACAACCAAACGCTTGCTCCGCCTGGGAGTCCGTTTCCATATGAGGCACCGCTTCCTATGGAAGATATCGGTGTCAACCAAATCCTGAAATTGATTGACCATTGGGGTCCATGTACAGGTTGGCCGCCGGAGTTGGCATCCCTACGACCACCCGACTGCCAGTAGGCGATATTAATTGTGATCTTGTTGAGATGAACATGCCAATTGGCATCTGACCATGTCACATGTCTGACATGTTCTCATCGATTTACGCGAAGTTCCGAATACTTAATCGAAGTCGATAGCGATTCGGTTATCAAGCTGTTGTACGGGGCTTTGTGGGAGAGAG
>JAYZAT010000063.1:0-28173 GCA_036339555.1 Planctomycetota bacterium | reverse complement strand
GGACCAACAGCATGCGGATCCTGCTGACAAATGACGATGGCATCATGGCGCCCGGGATTCGTGCCCTCTACAAGGCAATCGAGAGTCTTGGTGAGCTTGTTGTCATTGCACCGAAGACAGTCCAGTCTGCGACGAGTCATGGCATCACCTACTCCGAGCCATTGATGGTCGAGGAAGTTGAGATGATGCCTGGTGTGCAAGGAATCGCCGTGGATGGTCGTCCTGCAGACTGCGTCAAACTGGCCCTTCGTTCACTTTGGGAAGAGCGGTTTGGAGCAGGAACTCGCCCCGATCTCACGATCAGCGGGATGAACAGCGGTGCCAACATCGGTATCAACGTGATCTATTCTGGAACCGTTGCCGCTGCTGTCGAGTCGGCCTTCCTAGGCGTACCGTCAATAGCGGTGAGCCTGTTGCTCCGGGATCGTCATCAGACGAAATGGGACCGAGCAGCCCTCTTTGCTCGTTCCATCATTGACCGGGTGTTGGAGCGAACGCTCGACCCTCACGAGGTTGTGAACATCAATATTCCGAAGACGGAATCCCCAGACCAACCAATGCCCGAAGTTCGTGTGGTCGGCATGAACAGCGCGCCGTTGGAAGAGGGGTATGAGCGACGGACCAGTCCCGATGGCCAGGTGTACTATTGGGCATCGGGCACTGGACTGAAGTTTGCCAAGACGTCACCCGGTTCCGATGTGGAGGCGGTCCTCGCAGGGCATGCCAGCATCACCCCGTTGAGCTATGTGCTGACCGATGATCCACGAATGCAGACCTGGCGTGATTTGTTCGATGCCCCGGCTGCTAGTTCACCGTCAGGATGATTTCCAACTGGACGGGGACAAACTCTTTTTTCTTCAACGTCTTCAACTGCTTACCACTGGCACGCCATTGGTAAAAGCTCGCTTTGAAGGTGCGATCGAGAGCCGGATTGCCGGAACCACGGACGAGCGTGACCTTGGCAGGCTTGCCATTGCTTCCGAATTCGAAGCGGACAAGTATGGTCTTACTGCCTCCATTCGTGACGCCTTGGAGGGCAGTGAATGTCGGTCGTCGCGGGTAGAGCCGAAGCCCTTGGGCTGCGATGGGTTTGCCCTTCTTCCAGTCCTTTAAAGGCACCTTGATGGTTGAGGTTGCCTGAGAGTCAGACTTGGCGGCGTCTGGCTTGGGTGGCAGGTTGGGATCAGTTTCATCTCGCGCCGCTGAAGAGTCGGGGGCTGGCGGACCTTCTCCGGCCGTACCACCCGGTCCGGGCTTGGATGGTTGGACAGGTGGTGTCGGCTTCACCGGGGGCTTGGGCTTATCCGGCTTGGGCTTTTCTGGTGTGGGCTTGTCCGGCTTGGTCTGCTCGGTGGGCGACTCGGGCTTGGGTTTCTTTTCAGTGGACGCGGGTGCCTCAGCAGTCTTTGGGTTCTGCGCTGGATCCGCGGGTTTCTTGTCAGGTGACTTGGGAAGGTCTTCTTCTGGTTTCTTCGTCTCGGCACCGATCTCGGGATTAATGGTCTCACCGGGGGGGGCCTGACCTTCCGGAAGCTTGCGCAAACCACCGGGTGGAGGTGGGGCCTGACTGGTTTCGACAGATTCTGGACTGGAAGCAGGTGCCGGTGTTGTTTCAGCGGGCGGAGCATTCGAAGCGACCGTCTGGTCCTGGGCCGGTTGCTGTGCAGACTCGGTGACAGGTTGGGCTGTTTGAGGCGTGGGTTCAACGGGTTGTTGAGGGGTGACTTGGGGCCTGTCAGGGGCTGCAGGTGCACCACCAGAGACGGGCATAGCGGAGGCGGCCTGCAACTCGGCCTGTTCGACTTTCGCCAATCGAGCTAAGTGTTCCTGGTATTCCTTGTAGCCAATCCAGGTCAGGGTCGAGGCCTCTGACTCGTCGATGCCGAGCTTGATTTCTTCCTCTTCTTCCTCTTCCATCTTGCGCTTGAACTCGGACTTATTGAGCGGCGTTTCTTCCACGGCGGGTTTGGCCGGGGAGGACGCCTGCACCAGGCCGGGCAGGAGTATGAAGAGGTGAACGCAAATGGAGATCACCAGTGCACACCAGATTATGAATCGATCTTTCGACATCATGGCGCGGGCTCCAGGGCCTCACGATCCTGTCCGACGAGTTGAATGTCAATACCCGCTAAGTGAAGATGGTCCCAAAGCCCTGTCAACAGGGGTCCACGGTCTACGGTGCCGTTACCGGCTTCCATGACCAAGTAGACAACCGTACCCGGCTCATCATTGAGAACCTTCTCGATAGTCGGCAGCACATCGTTCAAGGGAACCTGGTCATGGCCGACGTAGATGCTGCCGTCGAGCCGCAATGTGATTCCGACGGCGGGGGTGGTATCAGGTTCTTCCGAAGACGCATAGGTCTCCAGGGGGACTGGCAGCATGTCCACGCGAACCATAAGCACCATGGCATAAATGAAGAACGTGAGAATCAAAAAGATCACGTCGATCAACGGCATCAATTCGATGCGAGGTTCAAGTTCTTCCCGCCGAAGTCTAAGCATGCAGCAACTCGTGTTGGCTACAGATCCAATTGCAGTGTTGCCAAGGCGGTCGTCACGTTCTCACTGAACGTAAAGATGCGATCGAGGCCAGTTGCAAGCAAAGCCGTCCAGATGCCGTCACTCACACTGCAGATGATGAGCCGGTGCTTGGGTTCTGCTTTCTCAAGTAGTTCCCTGGCTGTCAGCAGGGCAGCCAAGTTCGAAGAGTTGACCGTGGCAACGTTCTGGAGGTCGACAATGACATCTGGCACCTCATCCTTGGCGTCACGCAGCGTTCGAAGCCGTTGAAGGAGATTATCCATGTCCTCCGAGAACATCGGCTCATCGTTCAACTCAGCGATGACAATCGTGTCAGACCAGGTATTCAGGGCCATAGATCGCTCTCCCTCTTCCACAATCCCCGTAGGGTGTGCTCCTGCATCCTACCCGACATCAGGCCTCAGGCGTGCTCGGGTTCGCCAGCTGTCATGGCACTTTCATCCGCCAGATCGGCTTCTTCGGCTTTGGCGGTGGCCACCACGGAGTCGCCAGCCTTCAGGTTCACGAGGCGGACACCCATCGTGTTCCGCCCAATTTGGCTGATTGAATCACCTGGGATCCTCACCAGCATGCCACCTGAGCTCACCAGGATGACTGATCCTCCGAATTCAAGACATCGAATCGAAACGACCGGACCATTGCGTTGAGTTGTACGAATATCACGTCGCCCCTTGCCGCCACGGCTCTGGGGCCTCACCGAACCATCCTCGGAATGCACAAGGTATTCCTCCATGGCGGTTCGCTTTCCGTAGCCATTTTCTGTCACCGTGAGCAGGTACGCATCGTCGACGACCCGCACGAGACCAACCACATGGTCATCCTTGGCCAGATCGATCCCCTTCACGCCAGAAGCAACACGTCCCATGACTCGGGCATCATTTTCATCAAAGCGGATCGACATCCCGTCTGCAGTTGCCAGCAGGACGTGGTCACTGCCATTGGTCTGCACGATGCCAATCAGCTCGTCGTTGTCTCGCAGGTTAATGGCGTTGATGCCCGCGACGTTCACGTTGCGGTAGTCCCGCAGGGCTGTTCGTTTCACTCGGCCATTGGCCGTGGCGAAGAACAGGAAGTTTTCACCCTTTTCAAAGTCCTTAATGCTCAAGAAGGCGACGACACGTTCAGAATCGCGGAGTCGGAGCAGGTTCACGATGGCGCGACCACGACTGGTCCGCGACATTTCCGGAACCTGCCAGACCTTGAGCTTGAAGACGCGCCCCTTGTCCGTGAAGCAGAGCAGATCGTCATGGCTTGAAGAAGAGAAGAGGTGTTCGATGAAATCCTCTTCCCGCGTTCCGGCACCCCGGATGCCACGTCCGCCACGTCCCTGTTCTCGATAGGTGTCCAGCGGAACACGCTTGATGTAACCCTCGTGGGAAATGGTGACGATCACATCGTGCTCTGTGATCAGTTCCGCCATATCGAAACCGTCGTCTTCGCCTTCTTCGATAACTGTCTTGCGTGGGGTTCCAAATCGATCCCGGATTGCTATGCAGTCCTCGCGGATGAGTTGAAGTACCCGTTCCTCGCTGTCGAGAATCGATTCGTATTCCTCGATCTGTTCCAAGAGCGAGGCGTACTCGGAAGTCAGTTTTTCGATTTCCAGGCCAACGAGCTGGATCAGCCTCAAGGCACCAATGGCTTCAGCCTGGACTCGGCTGAGGGTGATCCCGTCGCCTTCCTGAGATCGTGCCAGCAGGGTGGCGGGGACCTGGGATGCGTACTCGTGCTTGGAAGCGATCGAGAAGGAACGCTCTATCAAAGCGTTGATGGCCTCTTCGCGTGTTCGGCTCGCCCGGATCAAGCGGATAACTTCATCCACATCGCAGACAGCGAGAATGAGTCCTTCCAACCGGTGTGCCTGCTTGCGTGCTTCACGAAGGAGGTGTTCGGTTCGACGCCGTATGACCGTGCGGCGATGGTCGATATAGCACCGGATCAAAGACTTCAGACCGAGGGTCCGCGGACGATTCCGATCCAATGCAATGTTGATAATCGAGAAGGTGGTCTGGAGCGGGGTGTGACGGTAGAGCTGTTTCTCGACTACATCCGGGTCGGCACCCTTCTTGAGGTACACGACAATCCGCGTCCGGTGCGACTTACCGGAGAAGTTCTTGATGTCCGAGATGCCCTCGATTCGTCCAGCCTTGGTGGCATCAACCATCTTCTCGATGAGATTGTTCTGGACAACCTGGTAGGGGATCTCATGAATGACCAGGGCTTCGCGTTTCCCGACGGTCTCCTGGCTGACGCGTCCACGGACACGCACGCGTCCTCGACCATTCACAACTGCTTGTGCAATACCGGATCGTCCGACGATGATGCCACCGGTCGGGAAGTCCGGCCCCGGCATGATCTCGAGAAGCCGCTCGATCTCGATATCTGGCTCATCAACGACCGCCATGATTGCGTTACAGACTTCCACCAAGTTGTTTGGCGGCATGGAGCAAGCCATGCCGACCGCGATGCCACTGGAACCATTGACCAGGAGGTTCGGGAACCTGCCAGGTAAGACCAGGGGTTCAGTCCTGGTTTCGTCGTAGTTCGCTGCAAAGTCGACTGTGTCGAGCTTGAGATCATCAAGCATCTCAACGGCGGCGGGTGTCAGCCGGGCTTCGGTGTATCGCATGGCTGCCGGGGGGTCACCATCGATGGATCCGAAGTTGCCCTGCTTGTCCACGAGCATGACGCGCATCTTCCAGTCCTGCCCTAGGTTGACCAGGGTGGGATAGATGACGGATTCGCCGTGGGGGTGGTAGTTGCCCGAGGTATCGCCGGCGATCTTTGCGCACTTGCGGTGCTTGCGTCCCGGGGACAAGTTGAGGTCGTTCATCGCGACCAGGATGCGTCGTTGAGATGGTTTGAGCCCGTCCCGGACATCCGGAAGTGCGCGGTCCATAATGGTGGACATCGCGTAGGTGAGGTAACTGTCGTGCAGTTCCCGGTCAATCTGCTGCTCGATCACGTGGCCGTGACCGTTGCTGGAGACCTCGGGTGACTGGGCGTCGTCCATGGGCATGTCGCGGTCAGTCATCTGGAAAAAGATCTCAACTCAGTGCAGTTTGGTTTTCGAACAGCGTGTCGGGCATGCCCAAACACGTCTCGATTTCGGGCTGTCTATTCTACCTGAAACAGGCGTCCAGCGAGCCTTTGGAATGGGTTTGGAAAGTGAGCGAAGAAGCTCAAATTCAGTCCTCGAAAAGTGGCTCGATGAGGGCCAGAAACTCGAGGTTTCCAGCACCTTTTCGCCCCTTGCCACTTTTGGCACCTCGGAGCGGAGAGGGCGTGTGGGCCAGGACCTGCCAACCCCAATCAGGCATCTTGGCGAGCGTTTGCTGGAAGGCCTCATGGGCTTGCTCATCTTCAAGCCTGGCTGGTCCACGACCGCGGGTGTCAGCTGAATGCTCGTAATGCGGCTTAATGAGCGAGATCACCCGTCCTCCAACTCGAATCCAGTTGGCGGCGACCGGCAGGACCTTGGCTTGAGGTGTCCAGCCGACATCGATCACGACCAAGTCCACGAGCGTATCGGGTGGAGTGGCATGCAGAACATTGGATCGCTCCCGGACCTCGACCCGGTCGTCCTGGCGAAGTGACCAATCCAGCACCCCGTACCCGGTGTCTACGGCAATGACACCTGCCGCTCCACGCTGAAGCAGGCAGTCCGTGAAACCACCGGTGCTACAGCCGAAGTCAGCACATCGGAGGCCTGTGACATCCATAGAAAAGGAATCAAGGGCGTGATCCAGCTTCTCGCCAGCACGCGAGACCCATTTTCGAGTCGACGGAGATGGGTCGTCGGCCATGTTCAGGATCCAGTCGACGACGCAGGGACGCCCACCACTGCGATGCCAGCCTTGTCCGCTGCCGCCAGCACAGCCGGTCGATCGATCAAGATGACACGTCCGGTTCCAATGGCCACGCAACCTGCGCCAGCCGACGCGAGTTCCTCGATGGTTTGCACACCAATGGTAGGTACATCCGACCGGCGATCATGTTCACGGCTCGAGGTTTTCAGCAGGGTCCATCCACTGCGACGACAGAGTCCACCTGTCCGCGTGATCATTCCCGTGGTCCCCTCAAGGGCTTCAACCGCGATGACATCACCTTCCCGAACCGCGATGGATTGCCCAATGTCCATTCCAACGGTCTGCTCCAACAGCGGCCATCCGAAACTGATGTCTGCACGTTGCAAGTCCGTCGGCTGGACCTGTCCCAGCACGCCGTCATCGGCGAGGTGGTCCTCGATGAAGGTGGTCGAGTCCAAGAGTTGGATACCTCCGCGGGCGAGTTCATCCGCAACGGCGGCAAGCACCGTGGCGTTCCGTCGATCATGTCGAAGGCGACGATACCAGAGGAGGGCGGTTCTGACGTCGGGGACTTGCCGCAAGAGTCTGAAGGGATCGTGCATACGGGCCTTGGAGACTCGACCGACCATGACTGCTTCGGTGGCACCCCAGCGTTTCAAGGTCCGCAGCCATTGACCCATCCGATACAACCCAACGGTCTTGTAGCGGTCACAGCACTGCTGGAGGTCCTCGTCGGCGTGGCCTTGAAAGGCGACACAGGCGACGGATCGACCAGCTTGTCGCATGCCCTCGGCAACGACAACTGGCAATCTTCCTTCGCCAGCAATGAGTCCAATTGGTGCATACTTCATCACGCCAGCATTGTAATTGGAAGCTGGACACACTGGCGATGATCCTGGATTGGTAGGCTATAGAGGATGAGCAAGATCAAGCATGTGACCGTTTTCTGCAGTTCATCCACGCGAGCGGATGCTGTCTTCATGGAGACTGCTCGGCACCTGGGAACCCTTCTTGGCGAGCGTGGGCTGACGCTTATCTTTGGTGGCGGCAGCGTGGGTTTGATGGGCGCTATCTTCGAAGGTGCTGTAGCTGCAGGCGGCTATACCGTGGGTATCACGACACGACAGTTTGTTGATCTTGAGCAAGCCCATCCCAATTGTGATGAGCTCGTGGTCTTGGAAACCATGCCAGAACGCAAGAAGGCACTCATTACACGTGGCGATGCCATTCTCGTGTTGCCAGGGGGCCTGGGTACCTATGAGGAATTCTTTGACGCCTTCGTTGGTCGGGTGCTGGGACATCACAGGAAGCCCATTGGACTGGTTAACACGAATGGGGCTCTGGACACGCTGGTGGAACTTATCAAGCAGGGCATCCAGAACAAGTTCATCAGTCATGGGGTCATGGATTATCTCCACATACACGACGAGCCCGAAAAGACGCTCGATGCAGTTCTCAACCACCCTGAGCACATGGTGGATCCCAGCCGGATGGTGCCCTCTGGGGACTGGGACACTCCAGATGAGTCCGGGACTTCCGGCTGAAAGGCTGGTAGGACCATGCCGTAAGGCTGCGCCGGTACCATAGAGCCATGGTCTGGCCGGTGGTTCTCCTCGTGCCCGTTGCGTTCTTCGTGAGCGTGATCCTGACCGCATGGCTTATTCGAATTGGTCGAAAGTTGGGTGCCCTGGATTCGCCGGGTGCGACCGGTCATGCCAAGGCGATTCGTGACATCCCCAACATTGGTGGCATCGCAATCGCCTGGCCTCTGATTGCAGCACTGCTCCTGGGCGTTGCCCTGGTGTTCTTTGCGTGGGATTTTCTTGTCTCGATCGTGCCGTCACTGGCCGAGTACGAGGCGCGACTTGAGAGCACGCTTCCAACGGTGCTGGCCTTCGCCATCGGGTTGTTGCTGATTCACGTCATTGGATTCCTGGACGATCGACGAAGCCTGGGTCCATGGCCCAAGTTGGTCGTCCAAGTCCTTGTAGCGTCGGCCCTGTCGATCTGGTTCGATGTGCGTCTGCTTCGCATCGTCGATGAACCATTGGGTGTCGGCCCCGTCCCGAGTGTGGTTATCACCGTGTTCTGGATCGTGTTGATTACCAACGCGATTAACTTCTTGGACAACATGGACGGTCTTGCCGGTGGGGTGTCTGCCATCGCAGCGATCTTCTTAATGGCAGCAGCCTTACTCAACGATCAGTGGTTTATCGCTGCAACGCTGGCTGTTCTCATCGGTTCATTACTCGGTTTTCTCGTCTTCAATGTCGCACCAGCCAAGATCTTCTTGGGCGATGGTGGATCGTTGGTCATTGGGTTTGCTTTGGCGGTACTCGTGGCCCGGACAACCTTCTATAACCCAGCCGAACATGGCACGGGCTTGGGAACCGGTTGGTACGGCATCTTCATGCCGCTGGCAATCTTGGCAGTACCGCTCTATGACTTGATCACGGTCAGTGCTCTGCGACTTCGACAGGGTCGGAGTCCACTGGTTGGTGACCAGCAGCACTATTCCCATCGCTTGGTGGATCGTGGCCTGTCACCGCGCGGAGCCGTGATGGTCATCTGGTGTGTTGCGGCCGTCACGGGTATCTCGGGTGTTTCACTGGCACACTTGGCACCCTGGCAGGCCGTCTTGGTGGGTGTGCAAGTGCTCCTTCTCCTGCTGATGTTGGGTGTGCTGGAGCATGCCACTCGGCGTGTGACACGAGGCGAAGGCCATGATGGTTGAGCCGGACTCGAATCAGACAACTCAGGGGTCGATGATTGGCTTCTGGGTGGCTTTGCTGGGTACGGCCATGATCGTAGGGGCGGTTGTCGTCCGGTTGACGACGGCCGCGATCACCTTGTCTTGGTTCGACGTGGATCCCACCAGTGTGGACCATGCGGCCCTGGGTCTTTTGGCGTCCGATCGCTTCGGACTTGACGCCATCATGTTGTTCGGGGCTGCCCTGGTATTTGCCGGGCAGTTCATACGTGGTCGAGGGGCCGCTTGGTGGATCCTTTTATTAGCAGCCCTTCCTATTCCGGTGCTGTTGTGGCACGGGTGGAATGATCCAGCCGACTTGGAGCAAGGGAGTCTCTGGATCGCATCGGTCGTGGCAGCGGTGGCACTCGCTCATGGGGCGGGGAACAGTTGGTTGCGTGCCACGGGGCTCGCCATACTGCTTGCAGGCCTCGCACCTTTGGTCATCAAGGCCATCGCGCAGGTGGCGTGGGACATTCCGGCGACCATTGCCTACTTCGATGCCAACCGTGCGGATGTTCTCGCGATGCGTGGGCTTGAACCAGGATCTTCAGCAGCCCGTGTGCTTGAACGCCGTTTGCGCAATGCAGTACCGACTGCCTGGTTCTCAAGCACCAACCTGCTCGCGAGTGTCCTGGCAGCCGGTGCGAGTGCTTGGTTTGCGATTACGCTGGTCGCCATTCGCGAGAAAGTCGCTTCTGGTGTGTCAGGCCTCTGCGCCTTCATAGCCCTCGTCATGGCTGCGATTGTGATTGCGACCGGTTCGTTGGGGGGCTGGATTGTCTTGTTCATCGGCCTGTGTTTCGCTGCAGCCGGCGTGTTCTTACGAGGTTGGTATCGACTGGGCGGCGGAGTGGCATTACTGTTGGTCCTCCTGGCGTTGTTGGCCGCGCCTCTTGGCAGCCTGCTTGGGGATCTCCCAGGGATTCGGAGCCTCGTCATTCGCAGTGGCTATGTCGCCGGGGCTTCCCAGATCACGGCAGAAGCACCTTGGGTTGGTGTAGGACCTTCTGGTTTCCAATCAGCTTGGTTACAAGTCCGTGGTGCGGGTAGTGCTGAAGAAATCGTGTCACCACATTCCATGCCCTGGGATTGGATTACCACGACGGGCGTACTCGCATTGGCATGGGTCGGACTGGTCCTTGTCGGTCTCTGGTGGGCGCCGCGTTGCGATCAACGATCGTCCCGGGATCCTGACCTTCCGTTCGCTCTGTGGCGAATTGTGTTCCTCATATCGTGCCTGGTGGTGGGATTCGGATTCACCAACGCACACATCCGTGAAATGATGACACTGGGCACCTCTGTGACGGTGGTGCGTCTCTTAGGTTGGCTCTCTTTCATCGCCCTGGCAGTCCTGCTGGCTTCGCTTTGGCATCGAGTTGGCAGGGGGATCCGGATCGGAGCGTGCGCCGCGGCCGTAGTGCTGGTCGTGCACGCACAGGTCGAGATGACCATCGAGCAGTCAACGACGGTGCCCTGGATTCTTGCCGTGCTTGCCATGGCAGCACCTGTTGGTCTGGCCGGATCAACCCGGCGGCGCCTGGCACGTCCCTTGACGGCTCTGGCTGCGGTGGTGTCCGTGTGCCTTGCGGTTTTGATCCTGGTCATCGGAACAGTGCCTGCCAAGCAGGCCGAGTTGAAGGTGCGTGGTCATGGCTCGACGGTACATGCCAGAGGCGAGATGACCAGCGGTCTGGTGGGCCTGTCCGGTCGCCAGAGCGCAGCAGAAGGCTTATTGGTCGCGGCCGCCATCCGGAATGATGATCGCATCCGCCTCGCAGCAGCGGAGCAGTTGCTCACCGGGATCGCGATGTCTACGGCGGTGGAGAATTCTGCCCCAGCAGAGCAGGTCGAGGAGGCCCGCCAACTTGTGGTGTCCATCGGGCTCGACATCTTCGAACGCACCGGTTCGATCGAGGCGGGCCTTCTGGTCATCACGGCTTTGCTTGCGACCGGTGATCCCGACGAGATCGAACGGGCAATTCCGGTGGCCTATGCAGTGTCAGAACTTGACCCAGTCGGCTTGTGGTCACAACGGCTCTTGGCCGATGTGCTTTGGGAGTCCGGGCAGCAGGATGTGGCCGTGGCCGTATACCAGCGTGTGCTTGAACTCGATGCCGCCCGATCGTTGGATCGATTGCGACAATTGTCGGATGAGGATCGGGTCTTGATCGAGATGAGGGCGAACCCTTAATGGCTTTCAACTCGACCCGCGGGCGTCGTCCACGGCCTCGACGACTTGGTCAACTGTGTAGAAGTCGCCTTCGAACACAATTTGGCCATCGGGCTTGAATACGATCAGCAACGGAATGCGCAGACCACCGACTTCAGCGAGCATGTCGTTGCCTTCGTCGTTGTTGCCGGTCAGGTCGACCTTCATGGGAACGACTCCTGGCTCGGACAGCAGTTTGGCGACGGTGTCGCTTGCCAACACGGATTGTTCCAGGGCTTTGCAGTTCAGACACCACTCGGCCGTGAACTCCATGACGACAATGTTGCCTTCTTCCTTGGCTTCAACGAATCGTTGCGGCGTGTAGTAGACCCAGTTGATCGGCCCCTTCTCAGTCAGCATGAGTCCACCCAGGATGGAAGCTGCCAGCAGGAGCAGGCCAATACCACCGAACACGACTCGATTGCGGAGCAACTTGGTGATCTGGAAGGTTCGAATAATCAACCAAGCTGCGGAGAGCATGATGACACCTGCCACGACCCAGAGGTAGAGTCGGCTGGGTGGTTCGGGCGGTGTCACGAGCATGCCGCTGAGTCCTACGCCGATGAAGTAGGCCGCGGCAGCCAGCATCAACAGACCCATGACCTGCTTGATTAATTCACTGGCTGGTCCCGCCTTGGGCATCTTTTCAGTGAGCTTCGGGAAGATGCTGAGGAACAAGTAGGGCAAGGCCATGCCGATACCGACTGCGGCGAAGGTGACGAACGCAGTCATGAAAGGTTCCCCGGCAGCCCAAGCCATGGCAGCACCCATGAAGGGGGCCGTGCAGGGTGTCGAGAGAATTGCGGTCATGATCCCGAAGAGGAAGGAACCCCAGATCGTGTCGTGGCTGGGGTTGAACATGTAGAGCTTGCCAGGCAGGCGAAGTGTGAACAGGCCACACATCCCAACGGCCAAGATCGCAATCAGCACACCAACACTGATCGTGAATGCGGGATACTGAAAGAGTTGGTTGGTCGCGGTGAACTCGGTGAACACCTTGATTGCGACACCCAGGCCAAGCCAGAAAGCCACGATACCGATGGCCATGGCGATCCCCAGCAGGATCGTGCGGCTGCGATGAGTTGCCCCGGCGCTGAGTGCCATGATCTTGAGCGGGATGACGGGGAGGACGCACGGGGTGAAGTTCAGGAGGAGCCCACCGATGGCGGCGACGATCAGGAAGAGAATCAGTCCCCAGGTGCTGGCCGTATCCAGCGAGAACTCCACGCCGAAGGTGTCGAAGTCGACGTATTCAGCATCCGTATTGATCTCACTGAAGACCGCCTGGTTGAATCCTCCGAAGATGGCGGGGTCTGGTGGTGGAGTCGGGTTGGCCTGCATGGTTTCCAGCGAGACGATCTCGATGGGCACCTTCAACCCCTCGTAGTCATCCCATGAACTGCCATCGCTGGGCATCGGGGTCGGTGCCAGGCAAGTCGAGTCATCGCAGACCTGGAAGACGGGTTTGACAGTCAGGCTGGCTTGGCCCAGTGGGGCATCTGGGGCAATGGTGATCGGAACGTAGGCAACCGCCGTACCCTCGAAGACCTCATAAGGGATCGGGCTGCCGGTGAATGCGACCTTGATCTCATGGGGCTCGGGCCACTGGATGAACCTGGGGTGTGCCCGGATGGGACCGTCGGCCGGTTCAAAGAACAATTCTGTCTTGTAGTAGTCGGAGGGATCGCCCAGTTCGGGTGGGACCACCGGATCGTTGGTGTGAACATGCCACCCCGGATCATGCTTAAAGATCACGGCCAGGATGAGATCCTCACCGGGTACTGCCCGGGTACTGTCTGCAATCGCCTCGACGTGGACTCGGTCCCGCGAATCGTAGTACTGGGTTTGGGCAGGGGGCTGGGGCGGGAAGATCGACCGATTCAGGCCCGATAGGGGGCTTTCATCGGCGGGTCCTGCCAAGGTCAACACGGTCAACAGGAGTGATGCGAGCATCTTTTCCGGGTATCCATTCGCCTGGGGGGTTCATGGGCGGGATTTGGCATGAAAGGAGCACGGCTCAAGCGGGCTTCCCACGCCTTCCGATAACAGAAGCATACCCCCCGCACGGTAAGACGGGGACTGCTTCGGAGCACAGTATCGCCATGTCCCGTCCATTGAATGATCAATCAGGCTTCGATTCCGAAGGGATTTCAACACGGCATCCGTCAGCGGCTGGCGAGGCCTTGGGGGGCGGGGGACCTGGGGCTGGCGGCGGCCTCTATGTCTTGGGAAGCCAATCGGCGGTTCGGCCACCTATTCGGCCCTATGACTTCAAGCGTCCCGAGCGGATCAGCCAGGATCAGTTGAGGTCATTGAAGTCCCTGCATGAGACCTTCGCTCGCAACTACGGTGGCCAGCTCACGGGCATGAGTCGCATGATCGTGGATATGGAGATCGAGGCTGCCGAGCAAATTTCCTATGCCGAATACATCGGTGGCCTGGGGAACCCGACGTGCTTTGCGACCGTGCGTGCCCCCGAGTTGGGTGGTCGCCTGGTCCTTGAGATGTCCCCGGAGGTGTATTACCCCCTGATCGAACGGTTGCTCGGTGGTGATGTCCACGGATCCATCGTTCCAGATCGAGCGCTCACCTCTATCGAGACCCGATTGGCACGTTCTGTTTTTCATCGAGCCATGCAGCCCTTGCACGAGGCTTGGTCGGGCCTGCGTGCCGTGAACTTCACAATCGACACCGTCGAATCGAATCCACAGATTGCCCAAATCGTCTCTCCCAACGAGGTGGTTCTATCGCTTCGCTTCCGGGTCGGTCTCGCTGGTGGGAGTGGCACACTGAGCCTGTGCCTTCCCTATGCCTTGGTTGAAACGCTTGTCGATGACCTCGGTACTCGGTCTTGGACTGCCTCTGGTGACCTGGTCGAGGCGGGGGAGCATCGACCAATTGTCCGCGAGCATTTATCTGAAGCAGCGGTCGAACTTTCGGCAGTATTGGCTTCAACGACGATTACGCTTTCGGAATTACGATCGATGCAACCAGGGGATGTCGTCTTGACGGGTGTGTCGACCAAATCGCCTGCGACCCTCTGCGTGGAAGGCCGGTCAAAGTTCCAGGCAGTCCAGGGACAGCATGGTGGCAGGCGAGCTGTCCAGGTCCTCAACTCCAACACCAAGGCGAGTCAACAAACGGGTTCCTGAGGCCCTAAATGGCTTCAATGGCCCGCCAGGGCTCTGGTTTGGTTGCGGGGGTCATAGGGCCTGATATACAGTACGGAATACGGCACCTCGCTTGTGCGAGGCGGCGTTTTCACCAGGCTTGAACGTGTTCTAGGAGTTCCTCGATGAGCGGCTCCCTGACATTCCTTGAAGATCGTCATGAGGGTTGAAACGACCCAAGGCGGTTACGTGGGTACGGCGGATGGCGTCATCCGTCGGCTCGACATTTCAGATGGTCCGTGCGTGGTCCTTTCAACAGGTGTCGCCGTGGTCTGAGTGAACGTCCCATCACGACGTTCGCTCGGAATGCATGACGCTACCGGGCAACCGCGGGCCACGGGTTGGCAGCCGGAAACGGCACGATACCCGTGGCCTGTCACGTCCAGGGAGATCACGGGGACCGGTTTCAGGTGGCTTCGCCACCCTTCCAATGGCTCCGTTTCAGCGGAGTATGAGCAACGACACATGAACGCCGAGACTATCCGAATCATCGATGCCATCGCTCGTGATCGGAACATCGAACGAGAGTTGCTGATCAATGACCTCGAACAGGCCATGATCAGTGCTGCGCGTAAGCACTTCAATTCACTGGACGCTGAGGAGTTCCGTTGCCGGATTGACCCGCTCAACGGCGACATGCATCTCTGGCGTGCTGACGAGGAAGGTCAGTTCAGCGAGATTCCCATCGCGAGCCTGGGCCGTATTCCTGCCCAGACTGCCAAGCAGGTCATGATCCAACGGTTCAGGGAGGATGAGCGTGCGAGCATCCTCGACGAATTCTCCAAGCGTGTCGGGGAGGTTCTGACTGGGACGGCCCATCGCTACGAGGGCGGCGCATTGGTTGTGCAAATCGAGCGAACCGAGGGGTTCATGCCTCGTTCCGAGCAGATCCAGGGCGAACAATTCCATCCCGGTGATCGAGTGCGTTGTCTGATCAAAGAGGTCCGAGAGGATGGCAGCCGGGTCAAGATCGTGCTTTCCCGCAGCCATCCGGATTTCATTCGTCGTTTGTTCGAGGCGGAAGTACCCGAGGTATCCGAGCACATCATCGAAATCAAGGCGATGGCACGCGAAGCAGGCTTCCGTACCAAGATTGCCGTCTCATCCATCGATTCGAAGGTCGACGCCGTCGGCGCCTGTGTTGGTGTACGTGGCAGTCGTATTCGGAACATCGTCGATGAACTCGGCGGAGAAAAGATTGACATCGTTCGTTGGAACGAATCCAGCCAGATCCTGATTGCCAATGCTCTCAAACCTGCCGAGGTTGAAGAAGTCAGCTTGTGCTTTGAACTCGGTCGGGCAACCATCATTGTCCGCGAAGATCAATTGTCATTGGCTATTGGTCGTCGCGGGCAGAATGTTCGATTGGCAGCCCGTCTGACGGGTTGGGATATTGACATCCTGACGCCCGCTGAGTTTGCCAAGAGCCTTGAGACATTGGAGTCAACGCTCCGTCCAATCGAGGGCGTCGAGGATGCCATGCTGGACCGCATGGGCGCGTTGGGCATGATCAGTGTCTTCGACGTCGAAGAGGTTGGTGTCGAAGTACTCCAGGGCGAGGTCGGGATGGACGACGATCTCTCGACTCGTGTGGCACAAGTTTGCGCAGAGAAGTCTCGCGAGGTTGCCGAGCAGCAGCAACGTGAAAAGGAAGAGGAAGAAAAGCGACGTTCCGAGGAGATGGCTGCAGCGGATGCGGTCTTGGCCGGAGGCGACACGGATGGTTCTGCAGAGGCAGCAGCCGACGCGATTCTCGGTGGCGGTCCGGTGGCACCAAGGCCAGTCGAGCAGACTGAGGCCGCTCCCAACGAGAACCAAGACGAATTAGAAACAGAGTCAGTCTCGGAGGAGGCTGTTGAAGAGGTGGTTGAGTCGACCACCGGTGATATCGAGAAGAACCAGGAGGACGCTTCAAGTACCACGTGATCATGACAATGATCTCGTAAGGACTTTACATGGAAGCGTTGACATCGGGTCCGCGTCGTTGAAACCGACACCGCACCCGGGAGCAGTTCGTGGCGAAGAAGACCGGCACAATTCGGGTCCACCAGATCGCAAAGGAACTGGGTGTTACGTCCAAGGACGTAGTATCCAAGTGCTCCAACGAAGGGATCTCGCAGGTCACCAACCATATGTCGACGTTGTCAGCGGGTCTGGCAGCGACGATTCGGGAATGGTTCTCTTCTGCCGAGAAAGAGGGCGGTTCTGCAGTCCAGACGGCAGCGCCAGTTGACTTGGACAAGGCTCGTGCGCGGGCGAAGCGGCGATCTCCAAAGTCCAACATGAAAGAGGCAGAGATGACTGGCGTGGCAACAACAGTTGCCGAACCACCACCTCCCTCGCCACCACCGCCACCACCACCAGCCCGACCGGTCCCAGAAATTCAGCCCCCGGAACCAAGATCGGTACCTACGTCGCCACCGCCACCGCCACCACCGCCACCCGCCATTGAATCACCAGGGATTGCGGCGACAGCGGCACCTCCGTCACCGACGCCAACCCAGGACCCGCCTTCTGCTGATCCTGGTACCGCCGAGGTCACTGATGCGCCTGGCGACGCACCACCTTCAGATGCTCCACAGCAGGAAGGTGAGTCGGATGCCGTACCAAATGATCCAGAGCGACCCAAAGTGGTGGCACCTGCCGGTCGACAGCTGAAAGAACCTGTGAAAACAAAGCTCTCGGGTCCCAAGGTGATCCGGGTTGAGCAACCCGAGCCGGTTCGGCAACCACGTCCCGCCTCACGTCCACCAGCTGCGCGTGGGCCAGCGGCACCCGCCGTGGGTGGCGGAGGCGACATGCCACCGCCGGGTGGTCCAGGTGCTCCAGGTGCTCCAGGAGATGATCGTCGTCCATCACGTCGCAACAAGCGACGTAGTTCCTCACGTCCGGAAGGACGATCTGGTCGAGGTACGCTCACGCCTGAGCAGGGACGACAAGGCAGTTGGCGACAACAGGACCTTCTTGAACGTGAACGCCGTCTGTCCCGTGCCGGTGGTTTCTTCAAGGCAGCTCGTCGTGACGTTCAGAAACGAACGGACGGTTCTGGCGGCAAACGCGCGAAAACAGCTGCGGAGACTGGCGGCGGAGTGACGGTCAGCGAGCCAATTACGATCAAGGAATTGAGCGCTGCCTCGGGTGTGAAGGCTGCTGACATTGTCAAGAAGTTATTCCTGGCGGGAATAACAACCACGGTCAACAGTGAACTGGATACCGAGGCTGCAATCGAAACCATGCTGGAATTCGGCATTGAGCTTGAAGTCATCGAGCAGAAGACAGCCGAGGAACAGATTGCCGAGGACTTTGCAGATCGAGATATGGTGGACGAGCAGACCCGCTCCCCGGTCGTAACCATCCTTGGTCATGTCGATCATGGCAAGACCTCCTTGTTGGATAAGATTCGCAATGCCAATGTGGCCGAAGGCGAAGCCGGTGGTATCACGCAGGCGACCAGTGCTTTCCAAGTGCCAGTCACCTTGGGTGATGAGAACCGTGTTGTTACCTTCATCGATACCCCAGGTCACGAGGCCTTCACGGCCATGCGTGCTCGTGGCGCACAGTCAACCGATATTGTTGTGTTAGTCGTTGCAGCTGATGACGGTGTGATGCCTCAGACAGTCGAGTCGATTAACCATGCGAAGGCGGCCGGTGTACCAATCGTCATTGCGTTGAATAAGATCGATAAGGCCGAGGCAACCGATTCCAACATCCAAAGAATCCTGGGTCAGTTAGCGGAGCATGAGCTCAACCCAGTGGAGTGGGGCGGCGAAATCGAAGTCGTTCGAACCAGTGCGACTGGCGGCGAAGGTGTTCAAGACCTCCTTGAGGTTCTCGACCTCCAGGCACAGCTCTTGGAATTGACGGCTGACTTCGGTGGTCGGGCCGAGGGTGTTGTGCTCGAAGCTCAGTTGAAAGAGGGCCGTGGTGCCGTCGCCAACATTCTCGTGCAGCAAGGGAAGCTGGAAAAGGGTGCGTTCATCGTGCTGGGCCGTGCCTATGGTCGAGTTCGAGACATGGTCGATGATCACGGCCAACGTATTGAGGCGTCACTCCCATCAACGCCAGTGGCTGTTTCCGGCATGAACGAAGTGCCTGATGCAGGCGATAAGTTCTACGTCGTCAAGTCGATCCGTGAGGCTGAAACGGCTTCCAAGGAACGAATTGAAGCAGACCGTAATAAATCACTTGCTCGTGAGAAGGTCACGCTCGACAACATCTTCGAGAAACTCGAGGGTGCCGATCAGAAGGAACTTCCCATCATCATCAAGGGTGATGTTCAGGGCTCCGTGGAAACCTTAGATGTCACCTTGAAGAAACTCTCGACGGATGACATCGCGGTGTCTGTCAAGCACACGGCCGTGGGAGGCATCAACGAATCTGACGTGGCGTTGGCAGAAGCTTCTGGAGCGATCATCATCGGATTTAATGTAACCAGTTCCGCCGGCGCGCGGCGTGCTGCTGAAAAGAGTGGTGTCGATATTCGGCTCTACGATGTCATCTATGACATCAGTGATGATCTCAAGAAGGCGATGGTCGGGTTGCTGGATCCAGAGCATCGCATCGAGGTCATTGGCCATGCCGAGGTCCGCGATGTGTTCAAGATTTCGAAGGTGGGCATGGTTGCCGGTTGCTATGTGACCGATGGTTCCATCGAACGGAATGCACTGATACGTGTCACCCGAGAGGACATCGTGATCGAATCCGATCGGAAGCTTTCACAGCTCAAGCGTTTCAAGGACGATGCCAAGGAAGTCAAGAGTGGCCAGGAGTGTGGCATGCTTATCGACGGCTATGACGACATTAAGGTCGGCGACGTGCTGGAGTGCTACAAGTCCCAGGAGGTTACTCCGACGCTGTGACGATCGAGATCGTCGAGAGAAGACATGGGTCATCACCGTGCCCAGATTGAATCAGTACTGAGGCGAAGCGTTCAGGACGTGCTCGCTCGGGGCCTATCGGATCCCCGTATACGAGGAGTCGTGACCGTGACCCGGGTGGAAGTGAGTCCCGATGGACGGCAGGGAACAGTGTGGTGTTCCGTGATGCCCGCCGAGAAGGCGGCCCTGGTAGAGCAAGGATTGAAGCATGCAGCAGGAAGAATTCATCGGGAGTTGAAGCAGACACTGGAAATGCGACGCGTCCCTCGGCTGCGGTACAAGATTGACGAATCACTCAAGCGTGAAGCGGAAGTCTTGGCTGCGATTCAAGAAGCCAGGCGTCGTGATGAAGCGTTGAAGCAAACCAGTCGACCAAGTGAGGTCGATACCGAATCAATCGAGGACGAGACAACGTGAAGAACTCGACGAAACATGCCACAAAGTTCAAGGCGGTTTTGAAGAAACTCAAGTCGGCAGATCCGGTCATGCCCCCGGAGAATGATCCGATCACCGTTATGGCCTACGCATTCTGTGCTTGGGAGTCGACATCCGATAAGGCATTGGAAAGCTGTCGGAAACTCAGGAAGTCACTGGTCGATTGGAATGATCTCAGGGTGTGCAAGCCTGAGGAGATTGCCGAAATGGCAGGCTTTACGGACGTCTATAAGATTGAGCGTGCTCGTCGCCTCCGCAGTTCACTGCATGCCGTGTTCCTGCGTGAACACGAGACCCGCTTAGACTCACTGCGGGACATGAAGAAGCGTGAATCGCGTGACTACATTGAGTCTCTCGATGGCATGGTCCCTTACGTGTCTTCATTTGTCTTGATGCACTGTTGTGATATCCAGGGTGTACCCGTGGATGATCAACTGCGGCGATTGTTGGCCGAAAAGGACGCCATTGATCAATCAGCCGATGTTGAGGAAGTCAGCGCCTGGTTGTCGCGGCAGGTTGGTGGCGAGGACAGTGCCAGTGTGTCAGCGAGATTGCAGCATTGGGTGGATAGTGAATCCTCAAGGCTGACAAAGGATGTTTTGGCAGCGAAGCGACAGGACGCGCAGAACCGCAAGCGGCAAGTTGCGAAAATGGAGGCGGATCGTCGCAAGGCCATCCAGGAGGCTGCTGCCGAAGCCAAGAAGAAGGCAGTCAAGAAGGCAGCCAAGATTGCAGCAGCCAGCCAAGCGGCTGCGAAAAAGACGGCGAAGAAAGCCGTTGCTAAGAAGGCCCCAGCAAAGAAGAAGGCCCCGGTGAAGAAGAAGGCTCCGGCGAAGAAGAAGGCTCCGGTGAAGAAGAAGGCTCCGGCGAAGAAGAAGGCTCCGGCGAAGAAGAAGGCCCCAGCAAGGAAGAAGTCGCCGGCGAAGAAGAAAGCCGCCAAGAAGAAGACGACTGCTCGCAAGAAGAAAGGTCGCGGTCACTGATGCGTCTTTGGCAGGTTTGGATTCCTGTTCTGTTGTTAGCCACCGCGGTGGCGGCAGAGGAGTCCAACTTGCTTTCCAGATCGCTTGCAGAGGTCCAGGCACGTCGAAATCTGTATGTCCAGGATTCAAACACCCTGGCGGAACGCCAGTGGTCATCGCCTGCAACCAAACAGAGTCTTCGGGATTACATCGAAGCCAGGGAGATGCTTCTTCGGCAACGTGATGCGGCTGGTCTTGGTCTTCTCTCCAGTGCGACTCATTTTGATCCTGATAATGCTGCTGCTTGGCGGATGCTCGCGTTGTATTGGGAAGGTATTGGGCGAATGGATTATGCCAGGGAGGCCTGGCACCAAGTCGGTCGCATCAATCCGATGGATCTTGAAGCTCAGTATTTCCTCGGGTTGGAATCTTCAAAGAATGGCGACGTAGAAAACGCAGCAGCAATGCTGCTTTCTTGGCGATTGGGCCAAGGTGACGAATTACTCGTTCAGTCGATGCGCCCACGGCCGGACAAGGTTATGCGTGCCGAAGCGGTCCTGGCAGAGTCCCTATATCGGTTGAAGGAATCCGCGGCGGCCGAGGCCATGCGGCAATCGCTTCGAAATGACATGGCCGATCTGATTCATGGCCGGGCTCGCTTTCAGATCAGCCAAGACAAATGGCTGGATTTGATTTCGTTGTTTCAGAGTGATGGCGCCCAGCGTTCAGCATTTGACGCAGTACTCGTCTTTTTCAACTTGCCAGTGGTTGATATCCAAACGCGTAAGACACTCTTGAACTTGGCCATCGGGATCGCAATTTTGTTCGATGATGGCAGTGAAATTTCGGCCGTGATCAATCAAATTCCTGATGAGATGATTCTTGCGCTCGCACCTAATCGAACGAGTGAATCAGCTCGTGCAGATCTTCTGTTTGAGGTTGCGACTCTCTTCAGCAACCTGGGCAATCAGGATGGCGCTGCCTGGCTTTACGAGGACGTTCTCGAAATCGATCCAACAAACGTGATGGCTCGAAACAACCTGGGCTACTACGAGTTGGAACAAGGTCGGATGGATCCGGCTGTCCTGAGATTACTGGAGACAGCTTGGCGTGATGCCCCGGAGCACCCCGCGATTCTCGATAGTTATGGCTGGCTGCAGTACCTTCAGGGTCGTTATGAAGATGATGAGGATGCGCCCGGTGCTATCAGCCTCCTGAAGGAAGCGCATACGCGTTCTGGGGAATTTCCGAGTGCAGAGATCTTGGATCACCTTGGTGATGCCTACTATCGGAGTGGTAACACGGACGCCGCCCGCGAAGCCTGGAACCAAGCCCTCTCGATCCTGGAGGATCCGACTGAGCGGCAGGCACACATGCTCCAGTCGTTGGAGTTGCAAAAGATGGTCTGGGGACGACGTATTCGTGACGCGGGCGCCGTGTATGATTTGAACTTCGGACCTATGCAGGTGAACATTGAAGCGAAGTTAGCTGCTTTAGACGCGGGTGAACCATGTCCGGTTTACCCTCTGGCAACTGAAGCGGGCGAGTAAAGCGTTGATTGGAGTCGAGGGCGATGGCTGGTCATAGCAAGTGGGCAAATATTAAGCACCGTAAGGCCCGGCAGGACGCCGTGAAAGGCAAGGCTTGGTCGAAATGCAGTCGCGCGATCATGGTGGCTGTCAAGAATGGCGGACCTGATCCGGAGACGAACCTTACATTGCGCTACGCCATCCTCGACGCGAAGAGCGTCAACATGCCCAAGGACACCATTGTGAAGGCCATCTCAAAGGCCAGTGGCGAGGGCTCCGATGGCGCTGTCTTCCAAGAAATCAGGTACGAGGGTTACGGGGCGAGTGGTGTCGCCATCATCGTTGATTGCTTGACGGACAACGTGCAGCGAACAGGACCCGACTTGCGGCATGCTTTCGAGAAGTACGGTGGCAACCTGGCAAAGCCGGGTGCCGTGGCCTTTGGTTTCCAGACCAAGGGCGTCGTCCTCGTGGAGTCTGCGGCTGCGAGTGAAGACCAGATCATGGAATTGGCCTTGGAAGCCGGGGCCGAGGATGTCACCGAGAGTGATGGTGGGTGGGAGATCACGACCGAGCCGAGCGATTTTGTTCCGGTGCTGAAGGCATTGGAGGAGGGTGAGATTCCGACCGTATCGGCGGAGATCACCATGATTCCAGACTTGCAGGTCAGCTGTGATGCAGATTCCGCACGCAAGCTGATGACTATGGTGGATGCCTTCGAGGACCACGACGATGTTCAGAAGGTCTATACCAACGCCGACATCTCGGATGAGATCATGGCATCATTGAACGGCTGACCTTGGTGACTGCTTCTGAACATGTTCGGCATGAGTTCATCTTTCATGGCCACGTGCAAGGTGTTGGCTTTCGATTTACAACTGAGCAGGTTGCCAGTCGACATGACATCACGGGTTGGGTGCAGAATCTGCCGGATCGCACCGTGAAATGCGTGGTCGAGGGCGAGTCGTCGGTGATCAACGCGTTTCTTGTAGGTATTCATGAGGCCATGAGCGGCCACATTGTCGATACCCAGGAACTCCAGGCACCGGCAACGGGGGAATTCAAGGGTTTCAAGGTACGGTACGACTGATGAAACGACTGATCGCCATATTCCTGCCCTGGTTCCTGGTCTGCGGATGTTCCATGGAGGCGCGATTCCCTGGTTTCACCGATGACCAGGTTTGGACAGCGATGAAGGCGGTAGCCCAGCAGCCAGATTACGACAGTGCCCATTACACAAAGCGTTGGACGATCGTGGACAAATTCGTGCACATCGACGAAGAGACGCACGTGATCGAGGTTGATCGTTCTCTGGAGCGAGTCCTGCAACGACCGATGACCAGGCCACTTCATCAGACGGCTTCCTGGATCTTCACGATCGACTTGATCCGGGAGGATCCACCGGGCGTGATGATTCACAACCGTGGGTTCAGTTTACCGACCAAGTTCCAGTTCGAAGCCCAGCGATACTTCTCAGATATGCATTCGTTGCTGGACGGCCCCATGGATCGTTCAGCCGAAGCTGATGCGCCTTGAGGCAATCTGGTTCGTTCTCATCGTCAAGGCGTGGAGCGATTGCTATTCAACTCATGCATCTGATCAATCACAGATTGAATCTGCTCCTGTGATTGTGTCGGTGAAGTTGGTCCGGCATGTTCTGACCGTCCAGTCATGACTTCGATGTAGTCGAGCGCCAGATTAATCCTGTCGAGTTCGAGCCCATGGTTACCATCGAGACTGGCAAAGACGTCCCTGGCAAGCAGAAGTTGCTTTTCAGCTTCCGGGTAAAGTTTCAAGAGCGAGAAGACATTGCCAATTCGAGAGCGTATCCGTGCAACCGCGACCTCGCCGATTGGTGGTGATGCGTCAAATCTCTCCACCAACCGTCGCATCTGCTCTGCTTTGGCTTCTGGATGGGCATAGGGTTGAACAAACAAGTAGTTCGGCTGAAGCTCATCGAAAAAACTCTCCCGCAGGAGCTGCTCGTATGCATTAGATTCTTGTAGACGAGCTTGGATCCTGGCAGCCTGGTACAGGGCAACGCTGGTTCCGGTTATCAGCAGATATATGACGAGGGTAATCGTTGCTGTCGCAACCCAGTTGCGACGAAGAAACAGTCTTGTTCGGTACGTTCTGCTTGAGGGAACAGCTTCTAACGGCTGCAGAGAGAGAAAACGTTTCAAGTCGCTCGCCATCGCATCCGCTGACGAATAACGGTCTTCTCGCCGAGGATTCACGGCAGTAAAAGCGATCCAGTCGATTCCATCACGGAGGCGTTTGACCAGCTTCCGAACCGTGGTGTTCTGTTTCGATGTGATTAAGTCCTGTTCTGCAGAGGGCAGTTGAAGGAAACGGTCGCTTGGGAGTTGTGGACTTGATTTCTCAAGGAACGTTCCAAGTTCCTGGATTGGCATCTTCAGCAGTTTTCTCTCAAACGGCTCCTGGCCTGTCGTGAGCTTGTAGAGCAGGACGCCTAAGGCGTAAATATCTGAACGCACTTCAACCTGATCTTCGTGGCCCAGGTATTGCTCCGGACTCATGTACGGGGGAGTGCCACAACGTGCGGGGAGCTGTGCATGATTCTCATCATCAGTCATCTCAGCCTGCTCAAGAAGTCTTGAGATCCCGAAGTCAATGAGATGTGGTTGTGGTTGGCCACGATCATCCGTGGTCACCAGGATGTTGTTCGGATTGAGATCACGGTGAATGACCATCTTCCCGTGGGCGTACTGGACGGCTTCGCACACCTTGATAAGTAGGCCCAGGCGGGCTTGGATGTCCAGGGTGTTTTCTTCACAGTACGTCGTCAGTGGAAGTCCATCGATGTAGTCCATCGTGAACCAGGCTTGGCCCTCGGGGGTCACGCCCGCTTGTCGCACCCCAGCAATCCCGGGGTGTTGCATCATCGCCAGTGTTTGGCGTTCCTTGACAAATTGTTCATTGAACACCGGTGTGTCGTAGGCGCGATGTAGAACCTTGAAGGCGACGGCACAGTTCAACTCGAGATCCTGAGCGAGATAGACGGTGCCCATGCCACCTTCGCCCAGCTTTCGGATGATCCTGTGACCTGCGACTACATCATCAGGCATCAATTCCGGGGCCTGGATCAGGGTTTCCGGCGGATCCGGAATCCAGGTGGGTTCAGAAGACTCCAGTTCAAGAAGGAGCTCGACTTCTCGGCGAAGCGCGTTGTCGTCACCGCACTGCGCATCCAGAAAAGTAGTAATTTCGGCCTGGGGCATTCGAGTTGCTTCCAGGTAGAGTTCCTTGGCTCGTTGAAAACAGATATTCGATGTGTCTTCTGGCTTGGATTCGGTCAACATGTCTGTGAAGCCTGCTTGAGTTCCTTGCCAATCCAGGCTCGTGCGTGTCGCCAATCATCTCGAGCAGTTGTTTCGCCCATATCGAGATCCTCGGCGATCTGGCGGTAGGTATGCCCGAAGGCCCAGCGTCTCCAGAAGATCTCGAATTGCCTGGGATCATGTCCGTGTAGCCGATCCATGACTTCGAATAACGCATCGGCATCATCGGGGAAATGATTCATGGGGGCCAGACTTCCGGCGGCGAACTCCAGGGGCACATGTCGGATATCGCCACCACGTTTGAGGGCATCACGTTTCCGACTGTAATCGACGGTAATTTGCCGCATGACCCGCCAGGAGCACCCAAAGAAATGTCGACGATCATTCCACAGTGGAGCGTTGTTGGCGGTCGTCCGCATGTAGAGTTCGCTGACGATGATCGAGGGCTGCAGATCTGCTTGGTGCTTCTCATGGGTCATGAGGGCGGCCGCCATCTGCCTGAGCTCACTGTAGACCGCATTCCACAGCGCATCTAAAGCTGCCGGATCTCCGGAGTTGGCGTCATGGAGGAGTTGCGTGATGTTCCGGCAGGTGGTCAAGGTGGAGGCATCCATCTTTCATGCGGAATCGAAGGTCAGGATCCGCGGAAAATTCCGGCGATTTTGCCCAAGCCTAGGTCTTTGCGTATCTGGAGTCGAGCAGCTCGTGATGAATATTTGCTCTTCCCTGGAAAACCCTGCAAGTTCCGCCCACCCCAGTGCGTTTTCCGCATGAGAACCTGGAGTCCTGGCAAATTGTCTGCCAGGCAGAAATCATGAATTCAAGGCCGCGGTATGTGCGCGCCTGCCGACTGTGTCGGAAGGCCCAAGCTGTCGTTCTGCTTGCTCAAGGACATGCCAAGCGTAAGGAGAGAACCGATGCCCAGGCTTCCCGTGATCGTCTTTACGCTCTTCATCGGATTGGTGGCCGTCGTGCAGGCGTATGGTCCCCGGACCTGGGTGGATAGCGACGGTTGTGGTTTTGTGAGTCAACCAGTCCAGATCAAGGATGGATCGAAACCTGGCTACGATTTTGATTGTCGTGGCGCATCGATCTATGGGATCCCTCCCAAGGGTACCTTTGCGCAGACTTGGTCAACCAAGGCGGTCCAGTGGCCTCAGGCCGATGGTGGTAACGGTCATTGGTACATGACAGTTCGAGACTTAACGGTTGGTTCTGTTCCCTGGTCCGACGCCCGTGCCCGATGTGAAGTGATGGGTGGTCACCTGGCGACCCTGACCGAGGTGCGTGAGACCGCCTTCCTGGTCCGGTCACTGGGCCATCTCCATCGACGGGCGATCGGCCTGGGAACCTTTGGTTGGATTGGTGTGACGCAGGACACTTTCGGTCACTGGACCTGGGTCACCGAGGAACCTTGGGGGTACACGAACTGGCAACTCAACAGTGTTCATCCGGTGCCTTCTGGGAAGAGTTCACATGTCATCATGTGTGGCACGAACCAACGTGGGGCCATGGGTTCCTGGCGTGATCGTGGCGGGGCGACAGGTCGTTTCCCTCTGATGAACTGTTGGACGATCGAGTGGTCGGCGGACCACAACGGTGACGGCATCGTCGATTACGGGCAGATTCAAGACGGATTGTTTGCGGACACCAACGAAAACGGCGTGCCTGACTGCCATGAGTCAGGCGATCATTGCATGCCGGGCAAGCCCGATGTCAATGGTGATGGTCTGGTCGACTTGCACGATTTCCACGTTGTCATCGATGGCATGGGGGACTGGCACCAGGGTGAAGCGGACGTGAATTGCGATGGACAGGTCGATGCCGAGGACATCCTCGGGGTGCTCTACAAGTTGGGAACACATCGCTGAGC
Source organism: Planctomycetota bacterium (assembly GCA_036339555.1). Lineage (GTDB taxonomy): Bacteria > Planctomycetota > Phycisphaerae > Phycisphaerales > SM1A02 > UBA1668. The sequence continues at coordinate 712 of JAYZAT010000063.1, read as the reverse complement.
TCGAGCAACACACGAACACGCACGAGCACCATCTGGGAGATGGTTGAGCCGGCCTGCTGATGTTGCGGGCCGGCTCGCTTTATATGCCTCGGAACAAATTTTTGTCATTTGACAATTTTACTCCTGAGTGGCTGCCTATGTTTCGCAGGTATGAGAAGACGAGGTTCCTCGTTGAACGGGAGCCCGTTGCAATCCCTCAATGATTTACATGGAAGATCAGGAGACACCCATGCTGCGTATCCACCGCATTGCGTTGGCCGCCCTTGTGGCGGCAACTACATCACTTGCTTATGGAACCGATGAACCTGCTACGACGGCTGTCCAGTGGGCCGCCGAGGAAGGCGGGAATGGACACTGGTACGCGGTGAATCCGACTGTCTCACCTTCGTGCTGGGATGTTGACCGGGACATGGCTGAAGCCATGGGCGGTCACCTGGCCACCATTACCAGCGATAGTGAGAACTCATTTATTGCCGCTCTGGCTGGACCGCTGTACCCGCTCAGTACCGGCACTTGCATCGGTGGGTACCAGGACATGGACGATCCGGAATACTCAGAGCCTGGTGGGGCCTGGAAATGGGTGACCGGCGAGCCCTTCGAGTACACGCACTGGCAGGGCGGCGAGCCTGGTTGCTGTAATGTTCCTGCCGAGGAACAGAACTGGCTTGATTTCAATCCCGGTAACAGCCAGTGGCGTGACCGCACGGTATGC
>JAYZAT010000062.1:0-9697 GCA_036339555.1 Planctomycetota bacterium | reverse complement strand
CTGTAGGCCGCGACCGACGCTCGGAAGTCCATGCTCGTAAAGAGCATGTTGATCTTAAGTGAGGGGTTCTCAGCGTACTGCACCCCGCCCTCAAGATATGGCTGTCGTATCCAAATCCTCGGCGCCAAACGGAACCTGGTGGAGGGCCAGGCCGCGAAGAATCCCCCTCCAGTGCGTTCTGGACTCGGTCCCCTCGCTCCATCTTGACGCCGGTCCTTGATCCGGACCATCAGCGCTAACTAAATCCTAAGGCCTTCCCAGGCTGCGCCAAGGGTTGAAACTATCGGAACTCAAAAACCTTTGTTTCTCATGCTTAAAGGCCGTTTTTTCATCGCTTAGCAGCCTCAGAAGGTGCGAATTGCACATTTTATCCACAGGTAATTAGGTAAGGAATGGAAGGAATGGGGGTTTTGTGAATAGTGCGCAGCAGGAAATTCCGGCCCCCTTCGATAGAGCAGAAAGCCGCCGGAGAGGTCAGATCCAGATGGCAACCTCACGTTTCCCGGAAGCATCCGCAGCAGCCCGATACATCCCCTCGGCGTTCAAGGGCATTGAAATATTGCCCTGGGCATCGACTGCGATGAGCCCCCCACTTCCCGCTGGCAGGCTGCCCTTGACGACTTGGTGGGTCGCTTCTTCAAGGGAACTGGAAAGAAGTTCCATCCTGGAAGCAACCGCATAAGCTGCCACTGAAGCCATGAAGGCTTCCCCGTGGCCTGTACCGGATACCGCACACCTCTGGTCTGCCCAGGTCCCTGCACCAATAGTAGGCGTGTCACCGATTCGCCCCGGCGGCTTGCCGGTACGACCCCCGGTTGAAGTAGCCGCTGCAAGCCGGCCTGTGATATCCCTCGAAACGGCACCGACAGTCGCTGGCCCTCGGGCATCGGCTTCACCCGTCGTGGCCTTCCAATGTCGCCACTGTTCTAACCGAAGTTCCGTCGTAAACCACTCGTTGGCAACCCGCTCAAGATCCTCGCCCAGTGCCTCGGCATTTTTCCCCGCCAACAAGACATGCGGTGACTGATCCAAGACCCGTCGAGCCAGCCGTATGGGATTGCGTACTGTTTCGACAAGGCAGACTGCCCCACATGCACCCGTATGCCCATCCATGATGGCCGCTTCTAGTTCATGGCTACCTGTAGCAGTCAACACCGCACCTCGACCAGCATTGAATTCTGGTGCCTCCTCAAGATCCACAACTGCTTGCTCAACAACATCCAGTGCAGACATGCCCTGCGACAACAAATCGATCGATGCTTGCAGCACAGAATTCAAGCGATCCCGTCGCACCGTCGCTACTTCTGGATTCATGGTTCGGGCAATGACACCCGCACCCCCATGTATGGCGACCGCCCATGTGTCCTGCCCTGTCATGGGTAGCATGGTAGCGCAGTTGAGCACAAGGGGCCTCTTATGAGCCTTGCCATGAAACCTGTATGATTCCTCTCTCAACCATGAACCGAAGCAATGACTGGTTTCGTTGGTTTCTGATGGCGGTCCTCGCAGGCGTAGCTGTCGATTTCTTCCTGTTTGCCAATCGCGGCGCCATGCCGCCCCCGGTCCCGGCTGAAGGCGTCGTCAAGGACCCGATCCTGTTCGCCACGATTAATCAACAGTTACAAACCATCCAGCAGTCTCCCACGGACCTGAACCAGAGGCTTCGCCTGTGCATGATCTACGACGCCAACGAGCTCGATGTCCTGGCGACAGAATGCTACGAACAGCTGACCGAATTATCGCCTGACCACCCCCGCGCCTGGTACCCCCTTGGCCACCACTACACACGACAGGGTGACCCCGAGGCAGCAATGGTTGCTATGCGTTCAGCCGTTGATCGATCTGGTGACGCTCAACTCGCCAACTGGCAATTGGGACTGATGCAACTGGATTCAGGAAAGCCTGGGGACGCCATCCAAACGCTCACGGTTGCCCGTGAGCAACTCGGCGCGATGCCGGCCTTCATGGTCACGATGATGCGAGCCCATATCGACAACGGGGATCCTGCAGCAGCTCTCGACATAGCCAATGGGAGTAATCTGACCAATTCGAGGCTCGGTCCCTATGTGTACCATCTCTTGGCAAATGCCCATGAGGCACTCGGGAACACATCGCAGGCAACAGATGCCCGTGTGCTTGCCCGAAGCGATGTCCCCCAGATGAGTGACTCCTGGATGGTGGAGGTGTTGAGACAACGATCCGATCTGTCCGCTATGAAGTCACGCATCGCATCCGCCATGCAAAGTCAAAAGTGGGAACAGGCACTCCTTCTGCTTGAACAGCTCCGTCAATACGAGGTCCCGAATAGGGACGTTCAATTGATGGAGATCACATGCCTGGCCCAGACCGGTTCCCCGGAGCAAGCGGTCCGACGAATCCAGGACATGATGGTTGAATCACCTGATGATCGACAACTGATTTTGGCACTGGCAGCCGTTCATATACAAACCGGCGATCTTCGGGCAGATCCGACCCAATACGAGGCAGCTGTTGAGGCGGTCGAACCCATTCTCGACATGGACCCCTCCAACCTGAGAGCCAATGCGATTTACATCCGTGGCCTTCGCCTTCTTGGTCGAATCGATGAGGCGATCACTGCTTGCCGAGCTGCCTGGGTTTCCCAGCCACAGCAGATCGGACCCTTGCTCGTGTCTGCCGACCTCATTCGAACGAACGACGCCTGGGCTGGTAATGAAGATCTGCTTCGCAACCTCTGGATGGCGCAACCAAACCATCCGTCAGCCGGATCACTCTTGGTCCTGGCATTGGTGGAAGATGGTCGAATCGATGACGCCCAGCAGGTTCTTGAATCACTGACGAACGCCTCACTTGACGCAGATACCCTCAATCGGGCTCGAGAGGCCGTCAACGCCGCGAGGAGTCCCTGAACTCAAGTCCTGCCAGGTCCGCTCGGTCTCGCTCGGAGTGTCCCGCCATGTTTGACGAACTCGCACGTCGCAGGTTCCTGATATTCATGGCAGCTGCGTCCACGGCCAGTTTGGCATCACGCGCCGTTGGTGATGAAGAAACCAGCGAACCTCGCACAGATGACACCGCCAACGAAACGCCTTCAAGCCCACCGGTCCAGACGATCACACCGGAAACCATCGCGCACGCCGAACGCTTGGCGGGAGTGACTTTCACGCCTGACGAACGTGTCATGATTGCCAAGTCGATTGGCGAGCAAATCGGGATGATCGAGCAGCGGATCGCCGGCTTGGACATGCCCGATTCCCTCTACCCGGCCATGACCTTCAACCCGGTACTTCCTGGACATACCATCCAGCTGACCACCAGTTCGGGAGATCCCAACACGCTGCCACGCATCTCCCGATCGCTCCCAAGTGATCCCAACGAGATTGCGTACGCATCTATTGCGGAATTGTCTCATTGGCTCAGATCCCGCCAGATCACCAGCCGGGCTCTCACCTCGCTGTACTTGGAACGACTGAAAAAACACGACCAGGATCTGAAATGCGTTGTGACACTCCTGGAAACACAGGCCATGAGCCAGGCGGCCCAAGTAGATCAAGAATTGGACGCCGGACAGTATCGAGGACCCCTGCACGGCATTCCCTGGGGCGCCAAGGATCTCTTTGACACGGCCGGTATCAAGACGACCTGGGGTGCTGCCACTCACAAGGATCGCGTCCCCACGAGAACCGCTGCCGTTATTGAACGGCTTGATGAAGCTGGTGCGGTCCTCGTTGCCAAGTTGTCGCTGGGCGCCTTGGCCTACAACGATATTTGGTTTGGTGGACGAACGAACAATCCCTGGAATCTGGAAGAAGGATCCAGTGGTTCCAGTGCCGGATCCGCTGCAGCCACGGCAGCAGGCTTGGTTGGCTTTACGCTCGGAACCGAGACATGCGGCTCGATCGTTTCGCCATCTCTACGTTGCGGCACCGTTGGGTTGCGACCAACCTTCGGCCGCGTACCGCGGGATGGCGCGATGGCCCTGTGCTGGTCACTGGACAAGGTTGGTCCGATCGTGCGTCACGTTGATGATGCCGCCCCGATCCTGTCTGCCATCAACGGAGCCAGCCATGGGGATCCCTCATCAGTCACCCAACCCCTCTTCTGTGATGCTTCGGCCAAGGCCAGTGGATTGCGAGTGGGTTACAACCCGAAGTGGTTCACCGATGATGAATCTGGCAAGATCGAACTGAAAGCCGTGGAGTCCCTCAAGCAAGCCGGTGTGCAACTTCAGGAGATCACGCTTCCAGACTGGCCCTGGGATGCCCTGTTCATGATCCTGCTGGCCGAAGCCTCCGCTGCTTTCGAGTCACTAACGCGAAGCAATCGGGACGATGAATTGACTTGGCAGGAGCCGGAGGCCTGGCCCAACACGTTTCGTCAGTCCTGGTTTATTCCCGGCCCCGAATTGATCCAGGTCGATCGATTCAGACGGCAGTGCATGGAGTACTTCGCAGGCGTGTTCAATTCCATTGATGCCATCATCGCCCCTTCCTTTGTGGAGGGTTTGATTATCTCGATGAACTGCACCGGCAATCCATCGCTGACAGTACCCGTGGGCCTCAAGGAGAACGGGAGCCCACATGGCGTGACGATGATTGGTCGGTTATTCGATGAGGGAACACTGCTGCGACTTGGTAGAGCCATCGAACAAAACTGCTGGCGCACTCAGCCGCGACGACCTCGTTGACCTGAGTAGCCGCCAGAGCTGACTCGAAACCATCATCCACAACAGGTGTCGTAACGGAAGCAATCCACGCGATGGTCATTGACCATCCCGACCGCCTGCATGAAGGCATAGCACACAGTCGGTCCCGTCCACTTGAAACCAACGGCCTTCAATTCCTTCGCCATCGCCTCTGATTCCGGCGTGTAGCCAGGCAGTTCACTGTCCTGCGTCCACTTGTTGACGATGGTCCTGTCACCCACGTGCGACCAAAGCAGTTCTGAGAAAGGTCGACCCGCCTCGACTAATTGCAGATAACAGCGTGCATTGTTTACGGCAGCCTCGATCTTGGCACGGTTTCGGATGATGCGTTTATCCCCGAGCGCCTGCTCGATTTGCCTGGCGTTCCAATGAGCCAGACATGTTGGATCCAGGTTGTCCATAGCTGACAAGATTGCCTCCCGCTTGCGAAGCACGACCAGCCAGGACAGTCCCGATTGGAAGGTGTCCAGCGTCAGCTTCGAGAACAGGGCAAGGCTGTCACGGACAGGGACCCCCCACTCCTCGTCGTGGTAGGCGACATATTGCGGATCTGTTCCGCACCAGGGACATCGAATCGGATCAGGCATCTGGTGAGGGTATCCTGCCGTGTCATGATCCGTACTCGAGAGCTCACCAAGTCCTACCATCAAACGCCTGTGCTGCAAGGCGTCTCAATGGACGTTGCAGCGGGCACGATCCACGGCTTCGTCGGGCCAAACGGGGCCGGTAAATCCACCTTCCTCAAGTGCCTCGTCGGCGTGGTCCATCCTGACTCAGGCGACATCACGGTGGATGGATTAGATGCACGACGTGAGTCGCTGAAGGTTCGTACCCGTATCGGGTACGCCCCCGCGGAAACCACCCTGTATCACCGAATGGAATCGCGTGAACTCCTGGATTTCGCCATCCGCTATCACCCGTCGCCGGATCTCGCACGAGGACTCGCCTTGCTTGATCAACTTGAGGTACCGGCGAATCGACGTGTGGGCGCCCTGAGCCACGGCATGAAGCGCAAACTGCTGTTGGTTCAGGCCATCGCCAGCAACGCCCCGATCATGGTTCTCGATGAGCCCATGGAAGCCCTTGATCCTGAAGCCAGGCGCATCGTGGAAGGACTGATGAGGGATGAAGTCTCTGCGGGGCGCACGATCTTTATGTCATCCCATGATCTCTACAGCACCCAACGACTCTGTTCCCGCGTGACCTTCCTCCACCATGGCCGTGTCCTTCGAGACGGACCGGTGCACGAATTGCTGACCGGCATTCCCGGTCGTCTCCATGTGCAGTTCAGAAGCGCCATGCGACAGGACGACTTGCCAACGAACGATGGTCTTCAATGGACCGGCGCCAATACGAACTGGCAAGTGCGATTCCAGTGCTCGCTCGAACAAGCCATGGCCCATCTTTCCACGTTGCCGATGGCGAGCATACGTGATGATGGTGGCCATCTCGAAGATCTCTTTGATCAGCTCTACCAAGTTGAACAAGGCGTTGAATCATGACGCTTCTCCGGCAATGGATGCGGGACGCTTGGTGGATCTTCCTGGGCTACATAGTCATTCTGGAAGCAGCTTTGGTGGCAGCCATTTTGTACTGGCCCAATTTCCGGGACAACATGCCGGCCATTGCCAAGCTCGTGCCATTTGATTCCTTGCAGCGATTGATGGAATCCGTCGAGATTGCGGGCTACTGGCCATACCTCGCCGTGCAGCAATGGTTCAAGGGTTGCAGCCTCTTCGGTCTGGCTGCTGCCGCTTTCCTGACCAGCGGTGTCGTTGCTCGTGATGCCGACCAAAAGACAGCTGAGTTCCTGCTCTCGCGACCAATCTCTCGCCGACGCGTCCTCCTGACTCGGTGGGTAGCAGCTGCATCTCTTGTCATCATCCCGGTCTACGTCACGTCGATTACCGCCATCTGGATTTCACCCGCCGTAGATGAAACACTTCGTTGGAGTGATGTGCTGCTATCGAGCACCTACATGTCGCTCTTCCTGCTGATGCTGGTGACCTTCACAGCCATGATCTCGGCCATGAGTAATCACCAGTTGAAAGCAGGCATCATTCTCATCGGAGTGATTCTGCTGAACTTCGCGTTCTATCTCATTCAAGAGATTGACGCGATCAGTTTGTTCAAAACGATTGATGTCTGGGTATTCATGGACATCCAGGCTGGGAATCTGCCCTGGATCACCGCAGGTTGCTTCGCAGGAGCAACCATCATCATGCTCTTGATTGCGCTTGGGGTGTATTCTCGGCGCGACTTCTGAAAAGGATCCAGGCCATGCGTGCCCTACTTGGAAGTGGTGGTTTTCGAACCGAGGAGCGACGCGCCCTCTACAACGATGAAATGCGCCGACATTTTGGTGATGTCGATCGGATCCTGTTCATTCCGTATGCCCTCCATGATCATGAGGCCTATACACGTCTCATGACCGAGCGTGGACTCGATGCAGGCTATGAGATCGATGGCATCCATCGCCACGAGGATCCCATCGCCGCCGTGCAGGAAGCCCCCGCGATTTCAGTCGGGGGTGGCAACACCTTTCGGCTGATCGCCGACCTTCATCGCTTAGGACTGGTAGAAGCCATTCGCCATCGCGTTCTGGATGATGACATCCCATACATGGGCGTCAGCGCCGGAACAAATGTTGCCTGCCCTACGATGCAGACCACCAATGACATGCCCATCACACAACCAGCTAGTTTCCAGGCCATCGGGCTGGTTCCCTTCCAGGTCAATGCGCACTATTACTCAGGTTCAATATGGGTCCGTGAAGATGACGATTTCGTAGAGCATTTCGGCGAAACCCGCGACGATCGCATCCGCGAGTTCCACGAGATGAATGACACACCAGTGGTCGGATTGTGGGAGGCAGGCTTCATCCGAGTGGAGAACGATCGATACGAATTGATTGGTGCGCCAGCGAGGGTCTTCCGCCGAGGCTGTGATCCCTACGACCTACAACCAGGCAGCGTCTTGGTAGAACTGGCGTGACATGGTTCCAACTGTCCTCTTCAGTCGGTAGGCTTGGGTCATGACCTGTCTTCTATTCGCCATCATGGCCATGCTGTCCGTACCGGTTGGACCCACCGGAAATGATGATCGACCCAACATCGTGATCATCGTGTCGGATGACGCCGGATGGGCCGATTTCGGATTCCAAGGTTCCGATGAGGTGCTCACGCCCAACCTGGATGCACTTCGTGACTCGGGGGTCCTTTTCAGCCGCGGCTATGTCACCGCATCGGTTTGCTCACCATCTCGCGCGGGATTGCTTTCCGGTCGATACCAGCAACGATTCGGACACGAGATGAACATCTCGGCAAATGGCCCCCATGGGATGCCCGCGTCCGAACGTACCTTGGCGGAACGACTCTCCAAGACTGGTTATGCCACTGAAGCCATTGGCAAGTGGCACGTGGGCTACCAGCCAGGCATGCGGCCATTGTCACAGGGCTTCGACCACTTTCACGGCTTGCTCGCAGGAAGTCGAACCTATCGGCCCTACTCGCAAGAGAAGACCATGGCGACACGCCGACTCCGAATTGATGAAGACCTGATCGAAGATGAAGAATCACGCTTCGAATGGCTCACCGATCATCTTGGGGAGGTCGGCGGAGAAACGGTCACCCGCCTGGCACCCGACAAGCCATTCCTTCTCTATCTGTCTTTCACCGCACCACACACCCCGATGCAGGCTTCCGACGAGGACTTGGCCGCCTCCGGGGACACCGACTCACGCCGCCGCACCTACATCGCGATGCAACGAGCCCTGGACCGAGCCGTCGGAACGGTTCTGGAAGCTATTGATGCTTCCGGCGAATCCGATCAAACGATCGTATGGTTTGTCAACGACAACGGCGGTGCCACGACAAACGCTTCAGACAATGGCACACTTCGTGGCATGAAGGGTTCCAAGTTCGAAGGCGGTATTCGTGTCCCGATGCTGCTTCGATGGCCCGGTGTCACGACTGCAGGTGCGACGTATGACCATCCCGTGAGCACTCTGGATATTGCACCCACCGTACTGGTCGCCGCAGGTGCCCCCGTCGATTCACTGGATGGAGTTGACCTGCAGCCCTACCTCTTAGGCGACCACTCCAAGGCGCCACATGAACGGCTCTTCTGGCGACGTGGTCCCGTTGCGGCCGTCCTGGAGGGAGATCGATGGAAACTGATTCGAATCCAGGGCACCCAGACCCTGCTCTTTGACCTGCACAACGATCCGTCGGAACGACAGAATGTCAGTAACGACTATCCAGAGATTCGAGATCGACTGATGGTTTCACTCACGGAATGGGAAAAAGGCATGGTTGAACCAGGGTGGAATTCTGGTCAGATCTGGCGAGACAACCAGATTCAAAAACATCAACCGGATGTCGATACCCGCGACAAGGAACGATCGCTGCCCTGACTCAGAGCATCAGGTTCTGCCGAAGCATCAACCCCACCACGCCCCAGACTGAATGCCAAGATCATCACCCCGACAACCGAGATGATGGCGCCCATGACACCACGCCAGGTGACTCGATCCCTCTCTACCCACGCAGCAAACGGAAGAATGAACACCGGCGAAAGTGACATCAAGGTGGACGCGATACCGATCTCGACGTTCTCGATACCAACCAGGCTTAACCAGACACCCAAGACCGGACCCAAGATCGCACCGATCAGGATGAAGCCCGCGGTGGTCGTCAAGCGACCCTGCCCAGTGTTCACTTCTCGTTGAGCCGATCGACAGAGTCGGATCGCGATGAGTAGCACGAAGGCCATGGCTGTTCCAAAGACCATCCTCAAAAGCGTGGCAGGCCAGGGGTCGACAAGGTTGGTGCCCTCGATGCCCATGCCGAGCTTGGCCAGGATGAGTCCAACCGCCTGGGCAATACCGGCCCCGGCCCCGAACAGAACGCCACGCCGTGGATGTGGATGCTGCTTGTCTCCCTGTCGATCGGACACGACCCAGGCAATACCCCCGAGCGTGATGGCCATGCCCAGGATGGCCACGATGCTCAA
>JAYZAT010000061.1:0-8955 GCA_036339555.1 Planctomycetota bacterium | reverse complement strand
GGATCCCCACCACATCTACCAAAGAAAAGTACTCGAATATGGCTTCAATGCACATGGAAACCCAGTGAGATCAGGCTTTCCAGCCCTTTAAACCGTCCGTGAGTGGTCCTGGAACGGCTACCATCCTGCGATGGTGAGTTCACCAGGTCATTCAACATCCTGCAGGCCCCCGTTCAAGGGCCCCATCCTCAGGCTCAATCCGGTGGCTGGTCCACCCTTGGATCCCATTGAACTCACTCGGGCAGGGGGTGTCATTGGTCGCGGATCGACCTGCGAGGTGCGACTGGTTGACCCAACGGTCTCACGAAAGCATGCCACGATTTCCTGCCAGGACGAACACTGGCTTATCCAAGATCTCGGAGGAGCGAATGGAACGCTTCTCAACGAAGTCAAGATCGAGGACGAGGTGACTTCGATCTTGGCAGAGGGAGATCGAATTCGCGTGGGCCCGTGGTCACTTCAGGTGGGAACAATCGAAACCACCTCGATGGCGATGCGAACACTGGATGATGCCGGTGATGAGGATCGTGTTCGTCGTGTCAGCCCAGCGGAAACCGCCTCACTGGCTCGGCATCGCCTCAATTTGTTCATTGAATGTGCCGGTCGTATCAACCAGGCTTCTGAAGAAACAGCCCTTTGGGATTCAATCCTGCTATCCGCCTTGGAAGGCAGCGGCTTCGGACGTGCCGCCCTCTTGCGATCCGATGCGCAGGCGGAATCTGTTGAGATCATTGCCTACCGTGGACTGGGAGGTGGCGATGGTCGGCCCGATGACTTGAGTCGTTCACTCATTCGGGCAGCGGCCGAAGGCGACATCGCGCAGATGCTCTCAGATGAACAGCCAGCCTACGGTCAGAGCATTGCTGATCTGAACATTCACTCAGCACTGTGCTGTCCAATCATGGTCGATGACATCGTGGCGGCCTCTCTCTACCTGGATGCTCGGGGAAGTGAAGCGACGGTTCAAACTGATGCGGCCAGTTTCTGTCAGGCGTTGGTTCGTATTGCAGGTTTGGCCATGGCCAATCTTCGCCGCCGAGAATTGATAGAACGCCAACAGAGAATGGAATCGGATCTTTCAGCAGCGCGTGAAGCGCAACGATTCATGCTCCCTGAGAGCAGGGGTGTGGTTGGCGATTTCCCCTATGCCATGCAGTTCCAGCCGGGCCGATACGCCTCGGGCGATCTCTTTGATGTTATTGCTCTGCCTGATGGTCGGGTCGCCATCGGTGTAGGCGATGTGTCGGGCAAAGGTATTGGTGCTGCCATCCTGATGGCAGCTGCCCAATCCCATTTGCACTCCATGTTGGTTCGCGAGGGTGATCCAACAGCGGCCGTGAAAGCGGTGAATGACTATGTCCTGGCCCACTCAGCAGTGAATCGCTTCATCTCACTTTGGTTAGGCGTGGTCGATCCTGTCACCCTGGAACTGACCTATGTCGATGCGGGCCATGGTCACTGGGCGCTATGCGACCATGAAGGATCAGCTCATAGCGAACGAATCGCCTCGCACCCCCCAATTGGCATTGACTCGGATACAAGCTTCGAATCCAATCGTCTGCAATGCACTGCAGGTACTCGGATTGTTCTGATGACCGATGGTGTCGTTGAGCAGCCACGGGAAGACCAGGAACAATTCGGCATGGATCGTGCTCTGGCAGTACTCCGCAAGACCCGGAATCCTGCAGAAGACGTCGAGGAACTCCACACGGCCGTCTGTGAATTCGCCAAAACAGACCAATTGGCCGATGACACCACCATCGCCAGTCTGCTGATTCCTCTCATAGATTCCTGAACAGACTTTCCCTCATCCCTTCCGGGCCTTATGATCCGATAAGTGGATGGCGAGTCAGTGCCGGCTTGGCATGACCATGGGAGGCCCTGTGCGACTGTTGGCGTTCTACCGATCGTCCCTTGGCAAGAAGATCGTGGCAGCGGTCACTGGCGCGATCATGTTCTTGTTCCTCATTGTCCACATGCTGGGCAATCTGAACATCTATTCAGGTCCGGCAAAGATTGACGCCTACTCGCTGTACTTGAGAACCTTCCTCGAGGGCTTCTTCGGATTCGGCGGGTTCATTTGGGTTGTCCGAGTGGTCTTAGGGACCTGCCTGATACTCCATGTGCTGAGCATCGCGCTGCTTGTTCGCCAGAATCGCAAGGCTCGACCTATTCGCTATCGCCACAAGCGGCGTTTTGCGAGCACCTTCGCGGCCGCGACCATGATCATCACGGGGCCCTGGATCCTGGCCTACATCGTGCTCCACATCCTCCAGTTCACAACGGGAACCATTCAGCCAACGCCCTTCAAGGTCACGCCCGAGGGGATCGGATCGGTGTACTACAACCTGTGGAACGCCTTCCAGGTTTGGTGGATTGCAGCGCTCTATGTCATCTCAATGGCTTTTATCTGCCTGCACCTCTACCACGGCCTCTGGAGCATGTGCCAATCGGTGGGATGGAATAACCCTGATCGTAATACAGCTGTGCGCATTTTCGCCACGGTCTGTTCTCTCGGTCTGTTCCTTGGGTTTGCCTCGGTCCCGGTACTGGTCTGGGCGGATGTGGTCCCGCCGCCACCGGGCGAGCATATGCAGGAACTTGTCGATCAGCCGTCTTCAGGCGAGGTCATGATCGTGGAAGGACGGGACTGACGAGATGGAACTGAATGCCAGAATTCCAGAGGGATCCATCGAGGATAAGTGGGAAAATCACCTCGAGCACATCAAGCTCGTAGGCCCCAACAATCGTCGCAAGTATGACATCATCGTCGTCGGTACTGGCTTGGCTGGTGCTTCGGCGGCCTCTTCATTGGCACTCCAGGGCTACAACGTCAAGTGCTTCTGTTACCAGGATTCTCCACGAAGAGCGCACAGCATTGCTGCCCAAGGTGGAATCAATGCCGCTAAGAACTACCGGGATGACGGGGACACTATCTTTCGACTCTTCTACGACACCCAGAAGGGCGGCGACTTCAGATCTCGTGAAGCCAACGTTTACCGGTTGGCCCAGCTGAGCCGCAACATCATCGACCAAGCCGTGGCTCAGGGCGTGCCCTTTGCCCGTGAGTACGGCGGCATGCTTGCCAACCGTTCGTTCGGTGGAGTCCTGGTATCCCGTACCTTCTATTGCCGCGGTCAGACAGGACAGCAACTCCTGTTGGGTGCCTACCAGAGTATGCAACGGAGCATCCATGACGGCATGCTGACGATGTGTCCACGCACCGAACTTCAGGACATCGTGGTTGTGGATGGCCGAGCCCGCGGAATCGTCGTGCGTGACTTGGTGACTGGCGAGATTCAATCTCATGCAGCTGACGCGGTCGTTCTGGCAACCGGCGGCTATGTCAATGTCTATTTTCACTCCACCAATGCCGTCAACAGTAATGCGACTGCGATTTGGCGAGCCCATCGACGTGGGGCGGGGTTTGGGAATCCCTGCTACGTCCAGATTCATCCCACCTGTATTCCCAACTCGGGCAACTTCCAATGCAAGTTGACGCTCATGAGCGAATCGCTTCGCAATGACGGCCGTGTCTGGGTGCCACGCAAGAAGGGTGATGATCGCGATCCCAGCACTATTCCTGATGAAGATCGCTACTACTACCTCGAGGAACGGTATCCCTCATTTGGGAACCTGGTTCCCCGTGACGTCGCTTCTCGCAATGCTAAGATCGTTTGTGATGACGGGTTCAGTGTCCTCGGCGATGCCGGGCGAGCCGTGTATCTCGATTTCAGGGACGCCTTGAAGCGAGAAGGCAAGCAGGTCATCTCCGAGCGGTATGGCAACCTCTTCAATATGTATTACGACATTACGGATCAGAGTCCTTATGAGACGCCGTTCCGTATCTATCCTGCACCGCACTATTCCATGGGGGGGTTATGGGTTGACTACAACCTCATGACCTCGATCCCAGGCCTGTACGCCATTGGCGAAGCCAACTTCTCTGATCACGGGGCCAATCGGCTTGGTGCCAGTTCCATGATGCAGTGCCTGGCGGATGGTTACTTCATTCTTCCGCAGACCATCGGTGACTACCTTCACGACATCTATATGGACAAGGTGCCAGTCGACCATCCCGCCTTTGCCGAGCACGAACAAGATGTTCACGCACGGATAGACAGGCTCATGGGCGCCGGGGGCACCCGCTCGCCAATGTCACTGCATGAGGAATTAGGCAAAGTCATGTGGGAGCACTGTGGCATGGCACGAACAGCCAAGGGGCTCGAAGAGGCCTTGGACCATATCAAGGGCATGAAAGATCGATTCTGGCAGGACTTGCTCGTGCCAGGAACGGCAGCGGGGCCCAACCAAGCGCTTGAGCGTGCTGGTCGGGTGGCAGATTTCCTTGAACTGGCTGATCTCATGTGTCGCGACGCTTTACACCGGGACGAATCTTGCGGATGTCATTTCCGCGAAGAGCACCAGACCGATGAAGGCGAGGTTGTTCGCAACGATGAGAAGTTCGGCAACGTCTCGGTCTGGGAATGGGCCGGTGAAGGGAAGCCACATAACTTGCATGAAGAGCCCATCGAGTTCAAGGCTCTGCCATTGATGACGAGGAGCTATAAGTAATGAAGTTCACTCTTCACATATGGCGCCAAGAGAATGCTTCGGCTCAGGGCAAGTTCCAGGCCTACGAGATCGATGGCATTGAGCCCGACGCCTCCTTCCTGGAGATGCTGGACCTGCTCAATGAGCAGATCATCGCGAAGGGGGAAGATCCTGTCACCTTCGATAGTGATTGCCGGGAAGGCATCTGCGGTTCCTGCTCGACAGTGATCGACGGGCGTGCTCACGGCCCTGGCCACGGTTGCACGACCTGCGAAGTGCGAATGCGATCCTTTAAAGACGGCGCTCACATCCACGTTGAGCCCTTCCGCTCCAAGGGGTTCCCTTTGGTGAAGGATCTCATGGTGAATCGAAGTTCCCTGGATCGCATCATTGAATCGGGAGGCTATGTCACCGTTCATTCGGGTCCCAAGCCGGAACCCAACAGCCTGCCCATTGCGCACCTGGTTGCCGAAGAAGCAATGGATGCTGCGGCCTGCATTGGCTGTGGTGCCTGTGTTGCGGCCTGCCCCAACGGGGCTGCGATGCTCTTTACATCGGCCAAGATCTCGCATCTGGAGTTGCTCCCCCAGGGCCAGCCTGAACACCAGGATCGTGTGGTGAACATGGTGCATAAAATGGAAGAGGAAGGCTTTGGTGCGTGTACGAATCACGCCGAATGTCAGGATGCTTGCCCCAAGGAAATCAGCATCGCCTTCATCGCTCGCATGAATCGCGCCTATGCACGAGCCATGCTGCGAGAGCCTGTGAAACGGCGCGGCACCCTCTCCAACCAGTAATCTCGCATCGGCCAAGGCCTGTCAAGAGGGGGTTTGGACTGGATTGCTATAGTGTCCAGCCCTATTCCCCAGTGACCGGATGGCTTCATGACCGATACCCGAATCTCACTTCCACAGCCGCGTCGCCTCGGCCAGACCTCGCGTCGCGACGTCTGGTGGCTGCAGCCGCTGGTGGTATTCCTGGGCCTGGGGGCCTTTGTCGTCTACTCGACTTGGGCAGCCGTCATTGGGGTCAACTATTTCTATGCAGGGCAGGGGGCCCATTACCTCTCTCCTTTCTATTCGCCCCTGGTCTTCGGCACCGCCCATGAGCCTTCCTTATTCGGTCCCCGGCCCGAGTGGTTGCCGATCTGGATCTCGCCGGCCCTCTTCATTCTCTGGGCCCCGGGTGGGTTCCGCTTTACCTGTTACTACTACCGGGGGGCCTACTACAAGGCCTTCTGGAATGATCCGTCCAACTGCGCGGTGGGCGAGTTGCGTTCCTGTTACCGGGGCGAAGCATCGCTACCTCTGATCCTTCAGAACATCCACCGCTATTTCCTCTACCTCGCCCTGATCTTCATCGGGATTCTGGCTTGGGATGCCTGGATGGCCATGTGGTTCGTAGACGAATCAGGCCACGAGGTGTGGGGCATTGGATTGGGCACACTGGTGCTCACGGCCAATGTGATCTTCCTGGGTGGCTACACCTTGGGCTGTCACTCACTGCGTCACCTGGTGGGCGGCCGATTGGACATTCTTTCACGACGGAAGGTTCGTAAGAAGGCCTATGAGTGCGTGAGTTGCTTGAACAAGAAGCACATGCTGTGGGCCTGGATGAGTCTTTTCTGGGTCGGCTTTACAGACTTTTATGTCCGCATGTGCGCCATGGGCTACTGGACTGATTTGAGGATTCTCTAGTCATGGGCTGGAAGATCCGAGAATGTGATGTCTTGATCATCGGCGCAGGCGGTGCCGGGCTGCGTGCTGCCGTTGAAGCATCCGGAGCGGGTGCCAGCGTGACCGTGTTGAGCAAATCTCTGCTCGGCAAGGCGCACACGGTGATGGCCGAAGGTGGCATGGCCGCCTCCATGGGACATGTTGATGATCGTGATAATTGGAAGGTTCACGTGACCGACACGCTTCGCGGTGGTCAGTACCTCAACAACTGGCGTATGGCTGAGTTGCATGCTCAGCAAGCGCCTGATCGTGTCCGCGAGTTGGAAGCCTGGGGGGCCCTCTTTGATCGAACGCCCGATGGCCGGATCCTCCAGAGGAATTTCGGCGGCCATCGATATCCAAGGCTCGCTCACGTCGGCGATCGAACTGGCCTGGAGATGATTCGAACGCTTCAGGACCACGGCATTCACCAGGGCATTGATTTCCTGATGGAGACCACGGTGGTGCGTCTCCTCAAGGATGGTGATCGAATCGCGGGTGCCTTCGCGTATGACCGGGAGCGTGGTCGCTTCCATGTGGTCAAGGCCAAGGCGGTTGTGATGGCCACCGGCGGCATCGGACGTGCCTTCAAGGTGACCAGCAACAGTTGGGAATACACCGGCGATGGCCACACCCTCTCCTTGATGGCAGGAGCCGAGTTGGTAGATATGGAATTCGTGCAGTTCCATCCCACCGGAATGATTTGGCCACCGAGTGTCAAGGGCATTCTCGTGACCGAGGGTGTTCGGGGCGAAGGCGGTGTGTTGAAGAACTCCGAGGGCAAGCGGTTCATGTTCGATGACATCCCGCCGCTTTATAAGGATCAGACTGCGGATACAGCCGAAGAGGGCTGGCGCTTTGTCACCGGTGACAAGGAAGCCCATCGTCCTCCGGAGTTGCTCACCCGTGACCATGTGGCCCGCAAGATCGTCAAGGAAGTGAAGGAGGGTCGCGGCAGTCCACACGGCGGCGCTTTCCTGGATATTGCCTGGATCAAGGAGCACATCAAGGACTCCGAGGCCCACATCAAGAAGAAGTTGCCGAGCATGTACCACCAGTTCAAAGAACTGGCCGGTGTTGATATCACCAAGGAAGCCATGGAAGTCGGTCCCACGACGCACTACGTGATGGGCGGCATCAAAGTGGACGCCGATACTCAGATGTCCTGTGTGCCCGGGCTCTTTGCCTGCGGCGAATGCTGTGGCGGCTTGCATGGTGCCAACCGGCTCGGCGGCAATTCGCTCTCCGACCTTCTTGTCTTTGGCAAGTTAGCTGGTGGAGCAGCGGCCGCCTATGCCCAAGAGCATGGTGATGTGACGATTGACGAATCACAGCCTGCTGATGTCGAGAAGCTCTCCCTGGCACCGATGGAACGCAGTGGCGGCGAGAATCCCTATGCCATCCAGCACGAGTTGCAGGATGTCATGCAAGACCTGGTGGGTATCGCGCGAGTCGAAGACGAGATGGCCCAGGCCGTCGAGAAGATTGCCAAGTTGCGTCATCGGGCCGATTGTGTTTCGGCGCCTGGCAACCGTGAATACAACCCTGGTTGGCACACGGCCCTTGACCTGGATCACCTGCTGATGATTTCCGAGTCGGTCGCCAAGTCGGCCCTGGGTCGTCGCGAGAGTCGCGGGGCCCACTCACGCATCGACTACATGGAAAAGGATGAGTATCTGGGTACGGTAAACACTGTGACCCGTCTTGCCGAAGATGGCTCCTTGGTCACTGAGTTGGTCCCAGTCTTGGGTAAGACTCCCGAACTTGAGTCGCTCGTGAAGGAGATGGGCTGATGCCGGCAACCTTCCGAATCTGGCGTGGTGCGGGTGATACCTCTTCCTACGAGGACTACCGGGTTGATGTCGATGATGGCATGGTGGTGCTGGATGTCGTGCACAAGATTCAGGCCGAGCAGGCTCCGGATCTTGCCTGCCGTTGGAACTGCAAGGCGGGCAAGTGTGGCAGTTGTTCTGCGGAGATCAACGGCAAGCCCAAGCTGATGTGCATGACGCGGGTGGGGGACCTGGATCTCTCCGAGCCGGTCACGATTGAGCCTATGCAAGCCTTCCCGCACATGAAGGACCTGGTGACGGATGTCTCCTGGAACTATCGCGTCAAGAAAAAGATCAAGCCCTTCAAACCACGCAAGCCGGATGCCGAGGATGGCACGTGGCGTATGGCCCAGTCAGACGTTGAGCGTCCTCAGGAATTCCGCAAGTGCATCGAGTGTTTCCTCTGTCAGGATGTTTGTCACGTGTTGCGTGATCATCACAAGCACGACGACTTCATTGGTCCTCGGTTCCTGGTGTATACCGCGGCCCTGGAGATGCATCCGTTGGATACGGAAGATCGCCTGGCTGATCTGAAGAAGCGCGACGGAATCGGGTATTGCAACATCACCAAGTGTTGTACCAAGGTATGTCCTGAGCACATCACGATTACGGACAACGCGATCATTCCGCTTAAGGAACGGGTCGTGGACGAGTTCTATGATCCCCTGACTCGCCTCTTCCGGATCTTCAAGCCACGGAACCATTCCAAGGATTGATCTCCTTGGTTGCGGGCCGAAGCTTTACTTCTCGGCAGTTATCTCAGTCGAAGTGTTCTTTGCAGCGACCCGATACATCATCTGCGGTGGCCTGTCGGTGAGGACAGGATCCTGTGCGCCAGCCAGGGGGGCCGAACG
>JAYZAT010000060.1:0-21408 GCA_036339555.1 Planctomycetota bacterium | reverse complement strand
GCTGAACTGTTGGAGGGGTAAATTCACAGCGCCTTTGATCGCTCCCCTTTCCCACTCTTCTGCAGAACGACAGTCCAGCAGGAGGAAGTCTTCGCCACCCTTGAGGAGTGAACGAACGTACTCCATCGTCACTTCCCATGGTTTGTTATTCATACCACGGTTGGCGTGTGGAATCGGGATCTTTGCTTCAAGGCTCATGCCAGTGCCATTCTACCGCATTCCTCTTGTTAAACCTATTCCGAGATGTCGAGATCAACCCGCCGCAATGCTTCTGCAATGACATCTGCCTCGAATCCACGTCTGGCGAGACGACCATGGATGCGTCGAATCCGTGTTTCTGGTGAGCAGGAATCAAGTGAACGTAATGCCTTGGCCGCAAGCGCGGTGGCTGCATCTACGGGATCACCTGCAGCGTTCTTGGCTGCTTTCTCGGCTTCTTCTGCAGCAATACCGTGTTGGAGCAGGCGGTTTTCAATAAATGAGGCCGAGGCGGGTGAGCGGCGTGCTAATGAGGCCGCAGCCGACGCTGCGAATTGGGCATCATCCAGATATCCATCGTGCTTGAGCGCACTGACGACGCGATCAATGACGGCCTCTTCATGTCCCCGACGTTGAAGTCCATTGCGGATATCAAGAACGGATCGACCCGATCGTGTCAATCGTTGGATCGAAGCCTTCCATGCGAGACGGCACTCATGATGAAAGGCGATCTGTTCAGCGAGTTCCGGCGTCAAGACTCCGTCCAGGCAAAGCCCCAGTCGAACCACATCGGATTCCAAGAGCGTGGCAATTGGATGGCCCTCGACTTTGATGATGCGTGAATCACCATCTGCTTGGACCGCATCGAGGGCAGTGATCACCCCGGATCCTGGTACGACCGGTCGTCGTGGGTTGGGTGGTTTGGAAGCTTGGTCATGATTAGTCATGGAATCACACTTGCCAACAGGGCCTCGATCTCCCCCTCGGCATGGATGTCTCCGGTTGATTTCGCATGGGCCAGGCCATCCTCTAGCGTCATCCTGGCTTCCTCGGATCGGTCCAGCTCCATCAGGCAGCGGGCCTTGTGGTAGTAGGCATAGCAGTAATCCGGATCGATCTCGATGGTTCGATCAAAGTGGGCGATTGCACGGTCTGGTTGGCCTGCCTTGGAATATTCCATGGCAATGCCATACAGGCAGAAGGTGTCATCAGGCTCTGATTCAAGCAGGTTTCGAAGCTGGTTGATGCGGTCTGTCATAAGAGGCCTCTTCAGGTCACCAGTGGGTGGTGACGGGTATCCTGTGGGGATGTCCACGTCGATGCCATGCACTCGATTGCTTCGCATTTTACCCGGCCTGTTGCCGGGGTTGCTGCTGGTGGCCGCTGGAGTGTTGCCTGGGTGCATCGAGTACAAGATAAAAAAGAAGCCTCGACCCGAGACCGTTCATCTTGAAGTTCGGCATGAGGCTCATGGCACGTCACATGCCACCGCCGTTTATTGCGATCTGTGGTACGTGGTCCAGGGCAATCGACTCCTGGTTCTCGATCCATTGACAGGCCGACAAATCAGCGAACTGGATCTGATGCCCAGTGGATTGGCTGGTCCCGCCGTGGATCTGTTGGTGGAACCCACTGTCATGTATGTCGTGCTCCGTGATACAGAGGTGATCTCGCTGGATCGAACCGATGCCAGGCGACCATGGGTGGAATCGAGGTGGGGGGCTGAGGCGCTCGGCATCGTGCCCCGGGCCATTGACCCGGGACGTGATGGGCCAATCATCAGCGGCCTGGGAGGCTCGGTTCAGTTGCCGTCCTTGGAGCGGTTGGTAGATCACCACGACGAAGTGACCTCAGTGGTTGAGTTGGATGATGAATCTATTTACACGTCTGGTCGTCGGGCCTATCGAGTCGGTGACGATTCCTACCTGGGTTCAGCGACAAGCTTGAGCCGATTCCCGGTAGTCGGGCATGGCGGTTCGCCTTCAGCAGCTGGCTCTGTGCTTCCCGTGAACACCTTGCTGTTCATCCGCAACGAGATCAGTGGCGGACTTGGTGGGTTTGCCGTCATAGACAATGGCATGCTCCGGGAGCTCGATTCGAGGAAAAGCACCGAGGCCCTGTCGGGTGGCGTGCAGTGCATCCGTGTCCTGGGTGATCGTATTCTGATGGCTGGGACTCGCAGCATTCACTTGTTCCGGATCGATTCCGAAGGGGCCTTGCGAGAAACGTGGTCCCAGGACATCGGGGGGATTCGGGACGCTGATTTTCTCGATGAGAACAAGATCGTGATCGTCGGTGAATTTGGCCAGGCCTGCTTTCGCACCGACCGTCACGGTAATGCCTTGGTCTTTCGTCATGATGCGCCAGGGGGACTCCTACAAGCGATCTCAGATGGCCGCACGATTATGGCGACCGGTGTCGATGGCACTTGGGAGTACCAGATTGGTGACAAGGCCACTTTGGTAAATGATCAGCCTCGCCTCTACCCACCCGCACCTCGAACCGTGGCCTTGCTGGGTTGGGAAATCAAGTTGGCGGCTGATGGCAGTCATGCGATCGTGAGCAACACCGTGGGACAGGCATCATTGGTGGCACCCATTGGATCCAGATTCACGACGGTTGCCGCTGGCGACGGTGCCTTCTGGCTTGGGCATGAACAAGGCGTCATGATGCTCAAGCCTCCGAAACAAACGCCGATGTTGCCTATGGGTTGGGATGAGATGACAGAGCAGGAGCGGATGGCCAGCGGCTATTCGCCCTTGGAAGGCGTGCAGAAATTAACGGTTGAAATCGATGGGCCTGTGATTTTCATTGAGCCGCTCGATCTTGGTGGTGGCGTGGCGTATGCCGCCCACAACGGTGGTTTCGGCGTCATCCGAGAAAGCTGGTGAGCGTGACCTTGGATGCGCAGGGTCACTTGGTCGGGCACCACTCACAGTTGCAGTAGCGTCGACAGATTGAATCCTCGGCACACTTGGCATGTCGTGCCTTGCACACGGTTCGTCCATGCGCAATGAGCAGGTGGCTTAACTGGGTCCATTTTGGCCTCGGAAAGAGGGCCATCAAGTCGCGTTCAATCTTGTCGACTGCCTTGTGTTCAGACAAGGAGAACCGTTTGGCCAGTCGCATGACATGCGTGTCGACAACAACCCCGACGTTGATACCAAAGGCGTTGCCAAGCACCACATTGGCCGTCTTTCGTGCCACGCCTCGCAGCGTAAGCAGGTCTTCCATCGTGGCAGGGACATCGCCCCGGTAGTCGGTGACGATGCGTTTCATGGCTTCATGGATGGCTTTGGACTTGTTCCGGTAGAGCCCAATGGAACTGATCCAGGGCTGGAGCTCCTCAGGCGTGACTGCGGCATAGTCAGCGGGTGTTGGAAACGCTTGGACTAAATTCGGAGTTGCTTTGTTGACGCCGACGTCGGTGGATTGCGCCGAGAGGATGGTGGCAACGAGCAACTCATGGGGGGTTTGATAGTGCAGGGCACAAGTTGCGTCGGGGTAGGCCTTCTCGAGCGATGCATACAGACGTGAAGCGCGACGCCGTTCCGCTTCGCTGGTTTCGGGAAGTGTGAAACAGGCTTTGCTGGTAGCGCTCATGGGTCCTGCTTGCTGCGTGGTGTTGCCAGAGTCGCTCCAGTCGCGGTGATCGCCACGAGCAGCGAGAGGCCTGTGAGGCCCCACAGCGTTTCCGCCGCGTGGTGCCAGCCATCAAACGTAGTTTGTTCGGCAGCAGCCTTTTCAAGATCGCCCGCCTTGGCAGCAGCGCGATAGGTATCCAAGTGTTCGTTCATGGGGGTATTGACGACAACCAAACGAGCCAGGAAAAACACGCTCGCCAGCACGATCCCGATGATGCGGATCCATTGGCTTACACGCCGGCGGTCAATGAAACCAGCGAGGCCCTGAAGCACGATGACCACGATGGTTAAGGGGCACAAGACAATTTGGGACCAGTCGGCGATTCGAAAGACGGGCTCGGTCGTCAAACCGGCAATCAGTCGGCCTCGCATCACAGGATCCATTGATTCATATCCAGGGATCGTGGGTTCCATGGGAGGCAGCACGGTGAAGGTCACGCTGGCGGAGAGTCCGGCAGCTACCACGACGGCCAGCCAGAGCGACAGAAACAGAAGTCCCAGGGCAGAGAGTAATCGTCCGGTTTTCATGCTATGCCAAGGTCCAATCCTGCAGCCAGTGAGGTTCCCTTGGACCAACTGGAACCAGCCTCCCAGGTTTCCCGTTTCCAGATGGGCACGCGGGTCTTGAGTTCGTCGATCAACCAACGACAGGCCTCGAAGGCCTCCGCGCGGTGGAGGCACACGACCTGGATCACGACACTCGCCTCACCAACGCGTACTGGACCAAGGGCATGGTGAATGCGAATGGCCAGCGGGGACCATTGATGGAGGGTCTGCTTGGCGAGTTGTTCCAGTATTTCTCTCGCCATGACCTCGTGCGCCTCGTAGTCGAGGGCGATCAGTGGCCCATGTTGCGCATGGGTCTCAGGCCTGGTGATGCCGAGGAATGTGCATTCCGCGCCACCAGGTGGGAAGGGAGTCCAGGTCTGTGGGAGCACGGGTGTATTCACAAGCGCCAAGTCGATGATGGGGGCATTGTCTTTCACGTGGGCATGCTACTGGATCGACTACGCATCCCTGCCAGACCCAACATGGAGGCATGTGAGCGAGTACCGATGATCCCGAGGTTCTGGTGCTCGCCAAGGGCCTGCTAAGCTGGTCATCATGCAAGCGTATCTCGCGCCCACGGTTGCATCACTTGGCACGGACCTTCGAGCCAGTTGCGATCGCCTGCATCGGGAGGGTTGGCAGGCGGTGCAGTTGTCTGCTGCGATGGTGGGTACCAGGCCACGTGACCTGGGGTCATCCGCGCGACGCGATTTATTGGCAACCCTTCGACGGGTTGAGCTCGTGGCAGCGGGTATAGATCTTTGGATACCACGCGAACACTATCTCGACGCCGCGACGGTCGACCGAGTTGTATCAGCCATAGACGCCGCTTGTAGCTTGGCTGCTGATCTCGGGATCGCCACGCTCAGTGTTCAATTACCCGAGCCTGACGCGATGGAGCCAGAGGCCCGGGAAGCAATCCATACTTCGGCGGCACATCGCGGTGTCATCTTGGCCGACCATCGACTGCAGGTGGGTGTGGCAGAATCCAACGGAGCAGGTTTGGACCCAGCAGCCTGCTTTGCAATGGAACAGGATCCTGTGGAAGTCGCGATCGAACTCGGGACACGACTGGTGGCGCCGCGACTTTCTGACCTGCTTTCCACGGGGCTTCGGGGGCCAGTGGGTTCAGCGGGCGGTCGTTTGAACGTAACGGCCTATCGAGCTGCGGTGGTGACGGTCGCGCCCCAAAGGCCTGTGGTTCTGGATCTTCGTCAACTTCCGTCGCCCTGGGATGCCTTGGAAGTGGGTCGCCAGGCGTGGCGAGCTGCTGGTCTGGATGGCCACTGACCCGGTCAGCCCACGGTGGTCTACACTTGCATGCATGCCAACCCTTGCCCATGGTGTCGATTTGGTACCTGTCGCACGCATCGAGGAGATGCTTGATGCGCATGGGGATCGGTTCCTCTGCAGGATCTTTACCGCTGGAGAGCGTGCTGATGCGGATCGAGCAGGTCGTGGTCGGGCCGAACGGTATGCCGCTCGGTTTGCGGCCAAGGAAGCCGTTCTCAAGGCACTGGGAACTGGTTTAACGGGTGGGATCACCTGGCAGGACATCGACGTGCGTCGAACCACGGCGGGGGGGCCTTTCATCCAAGTGTCTGGACAGGCCGCCAGGCGTGCTGGTGAACTGGGATTGAGCCAATGGCGATTGAGTCTCAGCCATGCTGGTGGATTGGCTATTGCGAGTGTCGTTGCCAGTGGTATAGACGGAGACCGTGACGGGGAAGGGGTGGATACATGGCCAAACGAAGTAGCCGGCCGGCACTCTACGAACTAAGTCAATCGCAACTTGATCGAGGTCAGCCGACCCCCAAGCAGGCGATCGAATTGGGACCGGAGCCCCACTCGACAACAACCTGGCTGACGCCTGGGGCAGGTATTCGGGTTCCCGGAGGTTTCCTGCTCTTGGGTGTCGTGGTCTTGGTTGCCTGCGTGGTCATCGCCTGGTGGCTCGGGTATCGCCAGGGGGTTTCCAGAACGGAGATCCTCATGGCGGCGAGCCCCAATGGCTTGCCTGTGGACCCACTTCAGCAGCAACGCGAGCGTCAGATGCCACCCCTCGCCTCGATGCCGGTCAAGCCGGAAGCGGAGGCACAACCGCTGCTCAATGGCCAGAGACCCTGGCATTTCGTGCTCGCAGAGACCAATCAAGCCGGTGCAGAGCGTCTGGCAGCCTTCTGTAGGGCCCAGGGCCTTGAAGTGCTGGTCGTTCCCCGTCACAATACGGAACTCGCACGAATCATCGCCCTGCCTGGCATGGCGACGTCGTCTCGGCAGACGGCGGAGGTGCGAGCCCAAGAGGCACAGATTGCCGCCTTGGGACGACAGTGGAAGCAGAACGGTGGTCGGACCGATTTTTCCGATCGCTACGTTGACCGGATCGTGGCCGTCATTGAGTAACACTCGATTCCATGGTCTCCGAGGAGTAACGCGATGAGCATTCACCCGAGCCTTCGAACAAAGCCTTCAGGCTTGAACCAATTCCGCACTGTTCTCAAGCGGGATGAGCGCATTGCCAAGCTGAGCGAACGCGGTGACTTCAAGGATGGTGATTCTCCTCTTGGTCTTGTCAAGGTGGCCCAGCGACGCCTCGTTGCCAAGAAGAAGAAGAAGGCCGAAGAAGGCACAGCTGAAGAGGGTGCCGTCGAGACTCCGACCGAGAGCTGACCCGGACGCTATCTGACTGAACTTCGACATCTTTGGCGACTGTGCCATGGTGATCGCCCATGCTCGACGAGGGACAACTGCTCAGCCAGCGAACAGGGCAGATTGATACGTCTGGGATCCGCAGGGCGTTCCAACTCGGGGCGCAACTCGAGAATCCAATCAACTTATCGATCGGTCAGCCCCATTTCCCAGTGCCGGATGAGTTCAAGGCAGCGGCGATCGAGGCGATTCAAGCGGGATCGAACGGGTACACCCTCACGGGTGGACACGGGGATCTGCTGGATTCAATTCAATCCTTCGTCGAAGAGGACATTGGATGGAATCTCAATGATGACGATGTTGATGTCATGGTCACATCGGGCACAAGTGGTGCACTGGTCCTGGCCGCCTGGTCCTTGCTCAATCCCGGCGATGAATTCATCATTCCAGACCCAAACTTCGTGATCTATCCAGCGCTTGGTCCTATGACCGGTGCTACCGCAATCTCCTGTGACACTTATCCCGATTTCAGGATGACTGCAGAACGGGTCGAACCGCTTCTGACCCCGAGAACGAAGCTGGTCATTGTGAATTCTCCGGCCAATCCCACTGGCATCGTGCTCAATGAAAACGAGATGCGAGACCTGTCGAATCTCTGCCATGAGCGAGGCGTGGTTTTGATGTCAGATGAAATCTACGATCTGTTCACCTATTCAGGCGCACGCGATGATCGTGGAAGGTCACCCACGCCGGCACACCATGGACGTGACATGCTGGTGGTACGTGGCTTTGGCAAGAATTATGGTTGTACCGGTTGGCGACTTGGATTTGTCGTTGGCCCGTCGTGGCTGATTCGAGAGATGCTCAAGTTCCAGCAGTATTCCTTCGTCTGTGCACCGAGCATCACGCAGCATGCTGTCATCGGTGCCCACCATGTTGACATGTCTCCATGGGTGGACGCCTATGAACGGAAACGCGATCGTGTCGTTGAGGTGCTGTCCCCACTCACCGACCTGGCTGTGCCCGAGGGAGCCTTCTATGCCTTCCCGAAGGTGCCTCCTGCCCTTGGCATGACCGGCACCCAGTTCACGGAATCTCTGTTGGATTACAACGTCATCGCGATTCCTGGCGGGGTCTTCAGCCACCGTGATACCCATGTGCGTCTCAGCTATGCCACGGAAGATGATTCCCTGGAGGCGGGCCTCCAGGCCATCGCCAAGGCGATGCAGTAGCCATCAACGCCCCTGGTTGGCTGGCCTGATCCGCGGAGACCAAGAAAATCCCCGTCGAAGCACGGAGCCTCGACGGGGAGGAGGGGAGAAAGAGCAAGTTGTAGGCGACCCATCATTGGGTCGCGGTTCTGATCTATGCCGGGTTAGGTTCTGGACCAGGCCCCCCTGGATCCACGTGCTGCCTGCCATTCCCCCGGCCTAGGACCTGCCTACGGGGGGAACTTATTGGCCCCGACACCGCACGCTGATCGACTGCATGGTCCCATCAGGTCCAAAAAACTGAAGAAACTCTGCCATTTAGCAGCACATTTATTTAGCGATCAACCTCTGTTTTTGGAGCTTGAGCCTGTATTGGCAAAGGGATACGTGATGTCTTTGCTGACCTCAAGAAGAAGTTGTGTCCACGTGCTGTACACAACATGTGGGTCATTTCGACGTTCCACGTGAGCTCGAGCCGCTTGTCCGAGTCTGGATCTTCTGTCCGGATCACGGAGGAGATCCACGATGGTCCGTGTCCAATTTGCTGGGGACGACTCCAACAGGATGCACTGGTGTGTCCGCTCTGCTTCGGACAGCAAAGGGTGGTCTGCCTGGACCACAACACGACCTCGGGCCATGGCCAGATCGACGATTGATCGGGCTGAGCAGGCAGCCGATGCCAGCAGGGTCAACGTGCACTCACTGACGAGGGGCCCAAGCGAGGAGGCATTGCTGACGGATGAAATCCGATCGAGTAGTCCGATGGCCTCGGCATGTTTCCAAATGGGATCACCATTACTGCCACCGAGTTCCAGGCAGATGTGGAGATCGGGAATCTCATCAACCACCCCCCGAAGGCCATCGAGAATGATCCTGGCTCCCTTGGCATCGGAAGTGGCATCGAGCACGGCGACGGAGGGGGCGAGTCCAGGCTGATCTTGGGCTGCCTCGGGCATATGCACTGGGTAGGGAGCCGTGATGATCAACTCGTGCTGATTGCGTTCTCGAAGCGAAGTTGCCAGGCCGGAGGAAGCGGTCACGTACCCGGAAGCCAACGCGGACCGGACCGGTGGCCGTCTGACATGGCTCCCCAGCCAGCATTCCACCAATAGTGGGCAATCCAGGGCAGCGGCGAGGTCAATGGCGAGCGTGGAAGCTGCGGTTCCGAGGCTCAGGACCACATCGGGCAGTGGACGTCCAATCTCTCGCAGGAGGCCATTGCACACTCTGGAACGTTGAAACCAATTCACGGGCATCGGTGCCGTCAAGGGTGACAAACTGGCCAGGCCCCTGGGGTCCTCAAGCGGAGAGGTGGGAGGCGTGACGATTTCCGTTAGTTGGATCCCCGTGTCCTGGATTCCAGCAAGGACATCAGCGAGGGCCATGCCTTCTTGCATTTGACGCGATTTGTCGATGACTGCCAGCAGATGCATCAGCCTCGCGTTCTCCATGGTGGGTCCGCATGTTGAAGGGGAGCGAGTACCCGGCTCATTTCATTAGGAATCCGTGTTGGTCGCCGCGTGTCGAGATCGACATGTACCCAGAGTGTCGAAGCAGTACAGACCACGGCGGGTTCGCCTTCGCAGATGCGCCAGATGATGGTGTCACGCCAGGACTTGACTCGTCGAATATCTCTCACCCAGGTTGCCATCAAGAGATCATCGTCCTGGTCAGCTTCCATTCGATAGTCGATCTCGTGCCTGGCCACGAAGAACATGGACCGGTGTTCCAGGAGGTCTTGGTAGGACCACCCAGCAGCGGACAGGGCTCGTTCTGCGGCATGATCAATCCAACGCACGAAAGCCACGTTGGACACATGGGAGATCACCGCGCTCACGTCCTCCTGTGAAGCTCGAACACGCAAGCAGGCAGGGTGTGGATGCACGACCCAATCGGGCAGGCAGGCGGGCGATTCGGGCAGCATGACCATGTCGGGTGATTCTCTCGGGGCCAGGGGGCGTGTCATGAGGTGTCCTCATTCTCTTCGACGTTATCAAGCGATCGGAGATAGGACCACGTGTAGAGACCGGTGTCATGACCGTCTGAGAATCGAATACGAACAGCATAGGACCCGACCAGTTCCATGTCCTCAGCAATCAGGGGCTTGTTCTGGCCAGATGGGAGTACGGTCAGTGGGTTCCGCTCCATTTCAGCTCGGAGCGCCCTGGCCTCGGCGGAGGGGGACATCCAGCGCAGGTGGTCGACTGAGAAGAACGAGGTGGAACCATCCTGCCAGGTGACGTTCAGCCCTCGCGTACGCTGCAGGTCGAGATGTCTGGGTGAAGGTTCCGTCATCGCCGGGTGTCGCATCGGGGTTCAAGGATGAGCGGTATCCTACCCCCGTGTCGAGGTGGATCGGCGCAGTTCATGATGACATAGGCAAGGAGCCTCGAACAGTGATGCAGCCTTCTCTACAGGCGCCTTCGGGGACGGTGGGCCACGCGGCGGATCGGCTGTGTGCTGCGGTCTCTCGAGTCGGGGCACCGATCTGTGTTGGGCTGGATCCAGTACTTGATCGACTGCCTGCTGAGTTGAACGCTTCGGTTGAAGATGATGTATCCGCAGCTGCGGCCATCGAATCGTTCACGCTCCAGATCCTGGAGGCGATCGAAGGCCACGTTGGGATCGTGAAGTTCCAGTCGGCATGCTTCGAACGGTACGGCGCGGCGGGTATGGCGGCCCTGGAGCGGTCGATCAACTCGGCAACCTCGCGTGACCTGGTGACCATCTTGGACGCCAAGCGGGGTGATATCGGGATCTCGGCATCGCATTACGCCGTGGCAGGTCGACGCCTTGGTGCGGAGTGGATCACGATCAATGGTTGGCTCGGACAAGATGGGATCACACCCTTCCTACAGGACGGAGCGGGTGCATTCGTTCTTGTTCGCACGTCGAATCCATCGAGTGAGCAACTCCAACGACTCCGATTGGAAGATGGAAGAACGGTCGCCGAAGGGATGGCAGATCTCGTGACCTCGATGGCATCTGATTATGTTGGGGCCTGTGGATACAGCACGCTCGGGGCCGTTGTTGGGGCGACTCATCCAGAGGAGTTGGCAGGATTTCGAGCACGCATGCCCAAGAGCATTCTGCTGCTGCCTGGCTATGGTGCCCAGGGCGGTACCGCAGATACCATGGCACCCTGTTTTGATGCGGAGGGGCTTGGTGCAATCGTGACTGCAAGCCGGAGCATTATCTACGCGTTTCATGACCAAGCAGGTGATTGGGTCGGGCATGTTCGATCGGCTGCTGCCCAGTTTGCCCAGGCGTTGGGTGCCGTTGCAGGATTGCGATCATGAGTGTTGGAACGACACCCAAGTCTGGCCTGTCCGTGCCAGGTTGGCGGATCCTGGTGGTCTTCACCTGCTTTGGGATCGTGCTCGCTCTGCCTTTTATCTTTCGCGTTTCTGCAGAGGAATCCCTGGAGGACGCGCGGCGTGTCATCATCATCAGCCCCCACAATGAGCAGATCCGCTTCGAGTTTGGTCGTGGGTTCGACTTATGGCACCAAGCTCAGTACGGGACGCCTGCACGCGTTGACTGGAGTGTGCC
This sequence comes from Planctomycetota bacterium, assembly GCA_036339555.1. GTDB lineage: Bacteria > Planctomycetota > Phycisphaerae > Phycisphaerales > SM1A02 > UBA1668. The sequence goes on along the minus strand of JAYZAT010000060.1, from coordinate 9,824 downwards.
GGGCGGCACGTCCGAGATCCGCAAGATGCTTCAATCGGAATGGATCGCGTCGCTGAAGCGAGGAGAGATTCCGGGCGGCAATGCCGATTTGGTATTCGGTGGGGGCTCTTGGGAACATAGCCAATTCAAGCGTGGGGTAACCGTGACCCTGGATGATCTTGATGAAGCATCGGTTCGGGCATGGATCCATCGAGTGTTCGGTCCCAAGGAACCGGCACTCGACACAACACCATCGGGAACGCTCGTACCTGTCACCTTGAAGACGACGGGGATCACGGCTGAGATCGCCGTGGATGAGGAAGACAGTCGTTATACGATCATTACCACGGCCACCATCAGCATCCCAGCAGGTTTTCCCACTGAGATGTTCCATCACCTCTACGAGCGAGATCAGGTGGCGGGCACACCGTTGTGGGATCACGATCAGTACTGGCTGGGAACGGCGTTGTCTTCGTTTGGCATCATCTACAACAACGACCTCTTGAAGTCGCTGGATGTCCCCAAGCCGACCTCGTGGTCCGACCTGGCAGATCCACGCCTTCAACAGGAAGTAGCGTTGGTCAATCCGGCCCAGTCCGGTTCGGTCACGACGGCCTTCGAGACGATTTTGAAACGACGTGATTGGACACCAGGCTGGAGGATTCTGAGGCGGGCGGCCGCCAATGCCCGGTACTTCTCCGCTTCGTCCCTGCGGGCACCGACGGATGTTGCCCAGGGCGATGCTGCCTTGGGAGTCTGCATTGATTTCTTCGGTCGCTTTGAATCCCAATCGCTGCGGGACCACGGGGCCGGTGATCGGATTGGGTATATCGATCCTCCGGGTGAAACCATGCTGGATCCGGATCCGATTTCACTGCTCTTAAACCCACCGGATCTTGAGATGGCCCGGCGATTCATCGAGTTCACACTCGCCCCCGCGGGTCAAGCTCTGTGGCAGTTTGCGCCTGGGAAGCATTCGGATGGACTGGGACCACAACAGTTCTCCCTGCGTCGACTACCTATTTGTGCCGAACTGTACCGGGACCATTTTGATCGATTCATGGACAAGGTTGATCCGTTTGTGAATGCGGAGCCGCCGCCCTACAACGATCGAAACATGCGGTCATTCATTCCAATCATGTTCCAGGCTTCCGCCATGGACAACGCCCATGATCTTCAAGAAGCCTGGCATGCCATCGTGACTCACCCGGCGTACCCCGGGGAAGAAGCGGGTCAGATCGTGACCTCCCAGGATGTGACGGATTCCCAATTGGCCGAAATGCTTCGGTTGTTCGACGTCATTCCTGAGGTGCCTGGTCCCAATCAACAGACGTGGTCCTTGGCAACGCGAGAAGGTCGATCCACCATCAAGGCTGGTTGGCTCAAGAGAGGTTGGCAGGATGAGCAACTGTGGCCTGTTGAAGCCGATCCCCGTCATGTTCTTCGCCGTTGGTTGGGCGATCGATTCGCCTCCAACTACCGAGAGATCATCCGGCTCTCCAGGGAACGACCCGGAAAGCAAACGCACTGATGGCCAACAAGTCACGACTTGAAGATCGCGTTCCATGCAGGACCGGCATCATTGCCACCTTGGGGCCAGCGACAGATCAACCCGGCGTTTTGGAGCAGGTGGTCAAGGCTGGGTGCAGAATTTTTCGCTTGAACTTCAGTCATGGTGCAATCGATGAACACCTCGCGCACATCCAGGCTGTCCGGGTACTGGAAGCCCAACTGGATACACCCTTGGCCATCATGAGTGATCTGCCCGGTCCCAAGATTCGGGTCGTTGAGGTCGCTGGTAATGGCATTCAGGTCGAGGCCGGTGAGGAAATCATCTTCAACCGCAACCAAGTTGGTCCCTGCCAAGTCCCCGCGAAGGGTGAGTCTCCCGAGTTGGGCTGTACGTGGACCGGGATAGTCGATTGCGTGAAGCCAGGCGACCGTGTCCTGATCAATGATGGTGCCATTCGGTTGCTGGCAACAGAATCAGATGGTGATTGCCTGTATTGCCGCGTGACTGCCGGCGGTCTGATTACATCGCACAAGGGCGTCAATCTTCCTGACAGTGATCTTGACATCGAGGTGCCTACGCCCCGAGACCGTGAACTGGTGGCCTGGGCATTTGACAATGATGTCGATCTGATCGCGATGAGCTTTGTTCGCTCACCGAGCGAGATCGAAATGATTCGTTCGATTATGCAGGACAAAACGTCCACGACCGGACACGAACGTCCGTTGCCCATCATTGCGAAGATCGAAGTGCCGCCTGCCGTTGCGGCGGCGGAGGAAATCATAGCTGCGGCGGATGGTGTCATGGTGGCCAGGGGAGACTTGGGCGTCGAGATGGACTTGGCCCAGGTGCCCGTCATCCAGAAGCGATTGATCGCCATTGCTCGTCGCCTCGACCGTCCCTGCATCGTGGCGACGCAGATGCTGCAATCCATGGTGGACTCGCCTGTGCCGACTCGGGCCGAGGCCAGTGATGTTGCCAATGCTATCTTCGACGGGGCCGATGCCGTGATGCTTTCGGGCGAGACTGCTATCGGCGACTATCCAGTGTTGGCTGTCGAGACCATGCATCGGATTGCCCAGGAAACAGAGGCCTGGATTGATGATTCCGAAGGATCGGTGGTCGAGTTCAGCCCGGTTCGTTCGAGTTTCGATCAGGCAACCGATGATACTCATGCCCTTGTTGCAGGCATTTGGTCAGCGGCCAAGACTGTTCATGCCAAGTGCATTGTTGTCTTTTCCGAGTGGGGCACGTGGTCACGCTTGATCAGTCGGGGCGTCCGACCCGTTCCCATCGTGGCCTATACACCACGCCCTTCGGTCGTTCGCCAGATGCTGCTCTGCCGAGGTGTGATACCGGAACTCATGGAGATCGTTCCTGATGATGCCATCCTGAGTCGAGATGCGCAGCATCGATTAGGTGACGTGGCTTGGTTAGAAGATGGTGATGCAATCATTGTCGTCCTGGGACGGCCTCTGAAGAAGGAGTCTCACTCGGCACGGATCACGGTGCACAGGATCGGGGATGGGATTGAACAAACATGAAGGCTGCCATTCTCGCCATAGGCGATGAACTTCTTGGTGGTCGATGCCAGGACACCAACTCGACGTGGCTGGCTGGGCACTGTGTAAAACTGGGCGTGCCCTTGCTGGAGACACGTTCCGTGGGCGATGACCCTACGCAGATCGTGAACGCTCTGCGTTCATTGTTGGATCAGGTGGACGTGGTCTTTACGACGGGGGGGCTGGGGCCGACGCGTGACGACCTGACCCGAGAATCTCTGGCCAATCTGTTGGGGGAATCCCTGGAGCAGGATGGCGATGCGGGCCAATGGCTCGAGGCGTTTTTCAATGAGCGGGGATTGGAGATGGGGGCCTCGCAACGTCGTTTGGCGACACGCCCAGAGAGTGGAACCTGTTATCGCAATCATGTTGGCACGGCACCGTCGATTCATGCCAAGGCCCTGTCAGGAGACATCTGGCTGCTTCCCGGACCACCAGCAGAGATGCGTGATGCCTGGACTCGGCATGTCGATCCGTGGTTGCGTGATCAACTCGGGGGAATCCCGGTGATCGAATCGGTCAACCTCAAGTGCTTCGGACTCATCGAGGCGAGTTTCGAAGAACGACTGGGCGAGTTCACCAGCCGTGATCATCGGCCCCTGCTGGGGACCCGCGTGAGTCGTGACGAATTCCTTTTGCATGTAGATCCTGCTGGTGCCAGCGACCAAGCCATGCAGTCATGCGTTGCCGAATGCAAGCGACGTTTGCATCCATGGGAATTCGGAATGGGGCAGGACACGTTGCAGTCGGTCGTTGGCGCGTTGTTACGTGATCGAGGCGAGACCCTGGCGACAGCAGAATCCTGTACTGGCGGATGGATTGGCAGTTCGATCGTCGACATTCCCGGTTCGAGTGGGTGGTATGCCGGGGGTTGGATCGTGTATTCCAACCAGATGAAGCAGAACCAACTCGGAATCGCATCGAATCTGTTGGAGGACCATGGTGCGGTCTCAGACCTCGTGGTTCAATCGCTCGCAGAGTCTGCTGCGCGGATCGCGGACTCCCAATGGGGTCTGTCAGTCTCGGGTATTGCTGGTCCAGAGGGAGGCACCGCCAGCAAACCTGTCGGTACAGTTTGGATCGGTTGTCACGGCCCAGGCATCTCGGTGGAACGGTGCTTCCAACTCGGAACCGATCGTATGCGGATCCGCAGGCGGGCTGTCAGCATGTCGTTGCAGCTCTTGAGATGGTGCCTGCTTGGAGAGGATCCGATGACGCCTACGTCCTGGGACATGCCATGACTCTGCAAGGATTCATTGGCCTGGGGAGCAACCTTGGGGATCGCGTCACCGTGATACTCCAGGCTGTTGAGGCAATTGATGACACCCCGGGCGTCTCGGTGCGCCGTCTGAGCACACTCCTCGAGACCAGTCCGGTGGGGGACCACGAACAGCCTGATTTCCTCAATGCTGTGGCCGAAGTGCGTTCAAATCTTTCCGCGGTTGAGATGATGGACATCCTGTTGTCCATTGAGCATCAACTGGGCCGTGATCGAACTGACGGAATCCAAGGTGGTCCCAGGACAATCGATCTTGACCTGTTGATCTGGGGAGATGTCGTCCAGGAGTCGCCGGGGCTCCGGCTGCCTCATCCCAGGCTGCCGGACCGAGCCTTCGTTTTGGTGCCGATGGTGGAGTTGGCGCCTGAGTTCGTCCATCCCACTTTGGGAAAAGTTATGCGGGATTTGTTGGCGGAGGAAATCAAACACAACGGCGACCTGGCGGGACGATGCCGACCAGCAGGCCCAGGTCCGTTGATTACGCCCGACCTGACGTGATCTCCTTCTCTGGGTGGCCGCGGAGGTGACAAGAAGGGTATCCTGAGGGGATGAAAATACTCCAGACGCGTAGACCTTCCTTGGTCCTCATTGGACTGCTGGCCGCCATATTCAGCGGTTCTGGGGCATGGGCGCAGGATGGTCGATCACAGATCAGACCAGGAATTCCACCTGAGTTTCCCGAACCCGATCCGGCCGAGAAGTTGATTGCCGAAGGCATGCTGCAACAGGCCATTGATGCCTTTAAGAACGCACCGGCTGTGGTCTGTGAAACCAAGGTCAAGGTGTTGTCAGGCCCCAACACGAAAGAGTTGACGGTCAATGCAGAATTCGGTCCCAACCAGTCCATGCGGGTCGAGACCGCCGATTCATTGGTTGTGGTCAAGGACGGAATGCTGAACGTCCTGTTGTATGCCATCCACGATCGATATCTCCAGGTCCCGCTGAACGGACCAGTGACGGACGCCATGGAAAGCTTGTTTAGTGATCGTTACGTCGCTGGGTTTGAGATCATGATGCGTGATGGAGAACCTCTTGATACGTGGATGGATGCGGTGACCATGCGAACGGTTATCAATCCTCGGATCATTGGTCTGGAGGAGGTCAAGGCGGAAGATGGCAACACGATCTCTCGTATTTCAGTGGCGGGAAACATGGGCTCTGGTTGGATTGACTACGACCCTGACACGAAGTTAATCGTGGCAGTACAGGCCGAAATGTTTCCACTTCAAGGGGCGGAAGGATTCTTCCTGAAGCTGAACCTCAACACCAATACGACGTTTATGGAGTCACTGCCGGAGCCCATCACATTCGACCCCGGAAAGCGGATTCCTGTTTCAAATCGAAAAGATCTCGATCCCAATACCCGTAACCGAGTGGCACAAGGGCAAGCTGCGCCAGCGTTAAAGCTCCCTCAACTCGACGGGACAATTGTGGATCTTGCCAATCTTCGAGGGAAGACGGTCGTGCTCGACTTTTGGGCGACCTGGTGTGGGCCCTGTAAACGAGGATTGCCCAAGCTCAATGAGCTGTACCTTGATTACAAAGAGAACACGGGTGATGTGATGGTCTATGCCGTGGACGTGATGGAGCGCATTCGCAAACCCGAAGAACGCATCCAAAAAGTCTCTGAGTATTGGGAGCAAGAGAAGTTCAAGGTGCCCACCTTAATTTCATTGGATGATGCGACTCAGAAGGCCTGGGGCATTACATCTATACCTCAGATGGCTGTCATTGGACCTGACGGGAAGATCGTGGAAGTCATCAACGGCTATCGCGATGATATGAAAGACCGCATCACCGCAGCAATCAAGCGGGCTGGGGCAACGGAGTGATCTCTTGGCTTGTCCTGGTCGGTGCCCTTTCTGGGGGAGCTGCTGCACAGGAGGTTGGTGCACTTGAAGATCTGTCCAGATCCGTTCATGGCCAGTCACCTGTGCGTATCCAGTCTGAATTGACCCTTGAACTGATTCCATTAGAGCGCGATACAGCCCCGGTGATCTCCGAGCCTGTAACGGCGGTTATCGACTGGGTGAGTCCTGGCAACGGAGTCTTTCGGATCGGTGACTATGACGCCTATATCTCAGACAAGGCGGTCATCATTACACGAGATGGTGTTGAGGATGCCTACCTGCGATGTCGCCCATCACTCTTGCCAGCAGAAGTGTTGCAGGAAGTCTTCGCATCCTGCCCCTTTCCTATGCTGGCAATCGCATTTCCAGATGAATCGTCGGATCGGACCGTCGATGCGATCCATCCGGTCATGGTTGATCTAAATCCGGTCAACGTGACTCGGAACGATCGTGGACAGTTGATCGAGATGACTTGGACTGGGGACGCTGGAGATCTTGCGCTGGAGATTGATCCCGTGACCGGCCGACCGGTGGCGGGAGTTTTGTTGCAGCGTTCCGGTTCTGGTATCCCAAATGATCTTCAAGTGCGTTCCCGCTGGACGTGGACGTATGAAGAGGTGCCCGAGGGTGATCCAGTCTCATTTACCAGGGGCAACCGGTTCCGGGTCGACCGGCTCTCGGCCCTGAAAAGTATTGGCGAAGATGCCGTGTCCGAGGGTGGCATGGCGCCGGAGTTGCGACTGCCATCACTGGAGGGTCGTGTCATTGACCTAGAGGCATTTCGCGGTCGCGTGGTCGTCATCGACTTCTGGGCGACTTGGTGTGGTCCCTGTCTGAAGGCGCTGCCAAAGCTACAACGCTTGGCCGACGAGATGGCCGAGGCACCGGTGACCATCCTGAGCGTGGATTGTTTCGAGCGGACTTCAGGTCAAAAACTCCGGAAACAAGTGCAAGCACGTGTCGACGATTTGTCGCTCACCTTTCCTGTCCTCTTGGATGAAACCGGGGAGGCAGCACAACGGTGGGGCGTTCAAGGTATCCCGGCAACCTTCGTCATCGGTCCCGACGGCCGTATCGTGGCCACGCATACAGGGGCTGGTCCAGAGTATCTCGACACCTTGCGCGAGGATATTGAGAAGGCTCTGGCTCCTTGAATTCCGGATGAGTTACCCGCTTCAGGGCTTGGCCTGGACCCGGGATGTTGGCTGTCCAATATCCGCCGCAATGGTTTCCACGATGGTTTCCTGGAGCTTCTTGCAACGGCGGATGTTCTTGAGGTCATTGCCCATGATGCTGAACGCGTAGGTTCGCCCATCGGGTGCAATGACCAGCCCACTCAGGGCACTGACGCCATTGATGTATCCAGTCTTGGCGAACACCTCGCAACCATGCAGCGATCGACTGGCGAATCGACGCTGCAAGGTGCCGTCTCCCGGGGAAGGGAGTGATTCGCGGAAGAAGGTACTGGTATCCGTCGCATCGGCAAATGTCGCGAGCCAACGAGTCATGAGTCTTGGTGGGATTCGGTTGCGTCGACTCATGCCAGAGCCGTCGGCGATCACAAGCCCCTCCGTGTCAACGCCAGTCCGCTTGCGGACAACATCTACCAATGCTTGGCTGCCATTGGCCCAGGAGCCGGGACGTCCAGTTTTCTGATGACCCAAGTGCTTGAGAAGTGCTTCGGCATAGAGGTTCTTGGACTCATGATTGCATTCGCGGACGACCGTTCGCATTGGAGTGACGACATCAAAGAGGACCTGTTCCTGCTCAAAGACTTCAGAGTCTGTTGGTCGACGTACTGATCCAACGATGATGCCTTCTCGGTGAAGTCGATCGGCAAGGAGTCGCCCCGTGAACATGGCCGGGTCGTGTACGGTGATTTCCACGGGTGAGACTTGGGGTTCAACGACGGTTCCACGCACCGTGATGGTTTCGGCGAGCGGTTGTCGATGGGGATCAATGCTGTTGGCTTTGGCCTTGCCATTGCCACCTGTCATCTCATTGTGAATTGGAAGGAAGGGCGCCGAGGGTGATTCGCCCAAGGCAATTTTTCCTGGGCTCGGTCGGGGCTTGAGAACCAAGACGTTCCGGTGAAAATTCAAGCCGGATATCTCAGCGCAGTAGGATCGTTGAACCTGGTTGCGTGGCCAATCACTATGCAAAAAGTCACGATCAAAGATGCGGTCGTCGACGATCACCTCTGAGATGTTGGTGACTCCAGCCTGACGCACCGCGCTGACCCAGAGATCCAGCAGACCTTCTACGTTCAGAACGCGACCGTTCGCATCGGTCATCTCATCCAGCAGATCGGGATCCGCCAGAGCGGGGTCGCCATGGCCAACGATTACGATTCGGTCATCATCCAGCAGGAGACGAGTTCTGAACTGGTGATCCAGGGGAAACCGATCGATCGCACCACCGGTACTCAACAGTTTCATATTGCTCGCCGGGATGCGGGGGGTTCCACTGGCGATATCCACGATCTCACGGCCGGTCTGGGTATCTCGCACTGAAACGCTGATCCGGGCGCGGGGAATCCCGGATTGGGTGATGGCCTGATTGATCTCGGAAGACAGGCTCGCCATCGAGGCCGTCGGGTCGAACAAGGCCAGCAGCAGGCCAAGGGAGAGCGTGAGCAGGCTCCCGGGGAGGGGCCTCCTGGATCGTGCCATGTGGAATGGTGGGGAAGTCATCGATCGCATGCTACTCCGTTACGATTCGGTCGTCATGGCCAGATCAGATGAAGAAACTTGTCGGATCAAGGAACTTCGCCGCCTCCTGACCGAGGCGAACGAGGCCTATTACCTCAAGGCTGAGCCGGTTCTCTCGGACGGAGAATTCGACCGGCTGCTAGCCGAGCTTGGGCAGCTTGAGGCACGTCGTCCAGACCTGGCAGACCCCGATTCTCCAACCAGAGTGGTCGGTGGCGGCACGATTTCCGGTTTCAAGACCGTGAAGCACAGTCAGCCGATGCTCTCGATCGACAACACCTACTCAGTTGATGACGTGCGTGCTTGGTACGAGCGGGTTCTCAAGGCCCTTGAGGGTGTTGAGCCAGCACTGTGCTGTGATCCGAAAATTGATGGTGTTGCGGTCGCTATTCGTTATGAACAACACACGTTGGAACTGGCCGTGACACGTGGTGATGGTGTCAAGGGAGATGACATTACTGCCCAGGTGAGGCGCATTGCTTCCATACCACTTCAATTGCCAGATGACGCCCCGGATCGGATCGAGATCCGAGGGGAAATCTTCATGCCTGTCGATGCGTTACAACGTGTAAATCAGGAACGGGAACACGCCGGTGATGATGCCTTTGCAAATGCACGCAATGCGACGGCCGGCACGCTCAAGTCGCTGGACACCTCAGTTGTTTCGCAACGTGGCTTGTCCTGCATCGTGCATGGCCTTGGGGCAGCGCCGGTTGATACGTTCTCCTCGTACTCGGAGTTCATTACCCGGAGTGGTGAGTGGGGTCTTCCAGTCAGTGATCGTGTCCGCCAGTGCCCATCGATCGAGGATGCGATCTCGATGATCGAGTCATTTGGACGAGAACGCGGCGATCTTCCCTATGGCGTGGACGGCATGGTTCTTCGCGTGGATCGTTTTGACCAGCAGGCTCGACTCGGTGCGACCAGCAAAGC
>JAYZAT010000059.1:0-5672 GCA_036339555.1 Planctomycetota bacterium | reverse complement strand
CTTTCGACTGCTATTCATCATGCTTCTTGTGGGAACTGCCGTTATGTTTACTGGCCTGTCGATAGCAGTAGTGTTCGACTGGCTCAATACGGACCAGGAAATACTTGGCTTTGAGTTGCTCTTCCTGGGCGGCACATTCCTGGGCTCTGCCATGTACTGGTCAGCCGTACTCTGGCAACTGGACCATGAATTACCCCTCGATCGAAAATTTGCGATCTTCATTACGGCAATATTTGCCTTACAACTGCTGAACTTCTTCGTCCTTTGAACTGAACAAACAAACACTTGAAATCAATACACTGAGAACGGCCCATCGTGGGCCGTTTTTCATTGGCTATCGGAAAGCCCTTGCCCACTACGCGTTTACGCTCAACAACCACAACAGATGCATACACTCATCCTCTATAGAGACGCGATAGGTCGGGTTTTGGGTGGAGTGTTTCCGCTTCCCAAGCTGAGTGTCACGAGTGTGCTGCGCAGGGCCTTCAACGCCTCGTCCTTCCAGCAGGCGGCAAACACCTGGGCCAGCGCGTTGCGTTGTTCAGTCATGGATTTCCTCGGTATGAATTGTTCAGGCCATACCTGACAGACCAAACATAGACTTCATCTAAACCACCTATTTTCACATCGCACGTTCCAATGTCACCTGCTGGTGATGAATCCAACCAACTCGCAGTAGGACTTATGTCGAAATTGGACTTTTGTGTCTTGCATTTACATGTTCCAGAATGCTACAAAGGATTCTTATCTGTAAAACGCGTCGAGAAAGATAGTGGCGTTGCCCTTTCCGACAACCAATCGTTTTGCATATGGAATCCTGATGTACTTGATAGGAGTTTGAATTGAAGAACACAGAATCCATCTTCGGAATCATTGCAGCGAGCGCAATCTCCATGGCTGCCACTGCTGATGTCACCCTGACCCTTGACCAATTTAGTGCTACAGGATCAGAATTCGCCCAGTACCTTCCTGGCGAAACCCTTACGGGCATGCTCAATACTGCCTATGGCGACTTCACTCTCACTCAACAAGGCGAGAATTCCACCTATTGCGATGACCTCACAATCCTGATTGCCGACGAATCCAAAACCCACCTGTTGATGCAGATTGGCGGATACAGTGATTATGGCGCGCAACGCAGATACCACTGGCTCGATGGTGCAAACGATAACGCAGGAACACATGGCGGTGGAACGGTTCACATCGGTGACATCGATGTCACGGGTTACTACCTCTTCATCGGCAATGGGTATGGGTATGGCGGAATTGGGGTTTGGACGGGGACGATCGAATTAATGGGATCGGTCATGTATGACGATGGCGGTGAAGGTGGAGTCGTCCCAGGTCCTGCCGTTGCAGCAGCATTCGTCGCGATTGGCCTTGCTCGACGTCGTAGACGTCGTGATTGAACAACACCACTCTTCGTATTCACGCAAATTATAGAAACCCCACCCCCTTTTTTCGCAGGGGTGGGTCATGGTGCCTTCGTCAAACGTGCCAATCAGTTGGCAAATGCCAAACCACCCAGACCACCTGCTACGGCAGCCAATTGCTCAACCGAAAGCTCGCCGTCACCGGCGGGCGCTGCTGGTATCGTGATGTGCACAGTGTTGTCGGAGTTCTCAACGACGTTCACGTCAATGTTCGCCGGCACATCAATCCCATGTTCAGCCAGGACAGCCTTTGGGTCGCTCATGAAGCGGGCCTTCAAGGCCTCGTCCTTCCAGCAGGCGGCAAACAGTTGGGCCAGGGCGTTCTTCTGTTCGGTCACGAGTCTTCTCCGTTCAGGGAAGGGTCGATTCTCTTCATTCAGTCCGCAGTTGCAGCAGTCAGCAGTTGTCAATCAGTCACAGTTGAGTCGTTGACACGACCAAGGGTCATTCCCAACCAAGACCACCAAGTCCCGCAACATCAACCTGCAAATTGAGGAGTCGCACAAAAGACAGTGTTCTCACACAAGAACCAAATGGAGTGACCCCCCGCCGCGCTCTTCAACGCTTCATCCGAAAGTTCGCCGGCGCCGGCGGGCGCTTGTGGCATCGTGATGTGGACGGTGTTGTCGGAGTTCTCAACGACGTTGACATCAATGCCATCCGGCACATCAATCCCATGTTCAGCCAGAACGGCCTTGGGGTCGCTCATGAACCGGGCCTTCAAGGCCTCGTCCTTCCAGCAGGCGGCAAACACCTTAGCGAGTGCGTTTCGTTGTTCAGTCATGGCGTGTTCTCTTTCAATGGTTCACAGTTCAATTACAGTTCAATGCGCACCACAAGCCGAGATACAAGCAGCCATGGAGTCATATTCATTTGAACAACCCCCCGCCGCGTTGCTCAACTCTTCATCCGAAAGCCCTGCTGCGCCGGGGGGCGCTGCTGGCATGATGATGTGCGCGGTGTTGTCGGAGTTCTCAACGACGTTCACATCAATCCCATCCGGTACATCAATCCCATGTTCAGCCAGGACGGCCTTGGGGTCAGTCATGAAGCGGGCCTTCAAGGCCTCGTCCTTCCAGCAAGCAGCAAAGAGTTCGGCGAGTTTGTTGCGTTCTTCAGACATCTCGTGTTCCTCACTTTCAATGGTTCACAGTTCACACAGTTCAATTAGTTCAATTACGGACCACAGGACAGGAACCCATTGTCAGAGTTCGTATTCGGCCCCCAGAGGCAGGTACCCCCCGCAGCGGCGACGAGCTCTTCATCTGAGAGCTCCTGACGTCCATCGTTCGCCACAGGCATCGTGATGTGCACGCAGTTGTCAGAGTTCTCGACCACCTTGACAACCATGCCCTCAGGGACATCCATCCCGTATTCAGCCAGGACAGCCTTGGGGTCGCTTTGGAACCGAGCCTTCAAGGCCTCGTCCTTCCAGCAGGCAGCAAACAATTGGGCGAGTGCTTTTCGTTGTTCAGTCATGGGCTTTCTCCAGGCGGATTCTTCAAGCCAACCATATCACCAGGGCACACCAGAGGGATCAATTATGCAAACGGCGTTATCGGGTATGCCCTACCCAAGGGCGACCACTTGTCGAGCGCCAGAACCAAATCGCGTAGTCGACTACGCGCGGAGGACCTATCTGTGAAGAAGAAGGCATCACATAGCCATGCATATTCTTTACTTCTATTGGCCTGTCTCATTCCAGTGTTCACCGTTTGCTCATTCTTTACCCTGGTAGTCAATGAGGATCTCACCGAAGAGGGTCCTTACGTTTATTTTCATTGGTCACTATGTCAAATATGCTCTTACCAACAAAAAATCCCCCCAAAATGATAAACCAGAAATAGTCACTTAACACTCCACAAATAATAAGAACGATGCCAGAGAGAATCAGTCCAAATATCCACCAATTCATAACTGTCCTCCCTAATCAAGAACGTTTTGGCAAGCAGAAATGAACTCCGCAAGTTTATTACGTTCTTCAGTCATTGGGCTTTCTCCAGGAGTTTGAGGTGCAGGGCAAATCAATCAAGCGCAATCACTGCATGCAATCAGGAATCACAACGCCGGCAGGCGGCAAGGTGTCACTTGGCATTCGGTGTCAGGTTGTCCAGTGTTAGCAACGCTACCCCCCGCCGCGCTAGCCAAATCTTCATCCGAAAGATCGCCGGCGCCGGCGGGCGCTTGGGGCATCGTGATGTGGACGGTGTTGTCGGAGTTCTCGACGACGTTGACATCGATCCCATCAGGCACATCCATCCCGTATTCAGCCAGGACAGCCTTGGGGTCGCTCATGAAGCGGGCCTTCAAGGCCTCGTCCTTCCAACACGCAGCAAAGAGCGCAGCAAGTTTATTCCGTTGTTCAGTCATGGTCGTTTCTCCTGGTTACATACGATTGGGAGGGCATGCGTCAGCATGTTGTACAGACTGTTGTCGGGGGAACACATAGCGCATATGAAGCCCCCGCAGCGCTAGCCAGTTCTTCGTCAGAAAGATCGGCTGCTCCTATGGGCGCATTGGGCATCGTGATGTGCACGGTGTTGTCCGTGTTCTCGACGACGTTCACGTCGATATTGTCGGGCACATCGATGCCATATTCAGCGAGGACTGCCTTGGGGTCGCTCATGAAGCGTGCCTTCAACGCCTCATCCTTCCAACAGGCGGCATACAATTGGGCGAGTGCGTTACGTTCTTCAGTCATGGGCTTTCTCCAGGTGCAGGGCAAATCAATCAAGCGCAATCACTGCATGCAGTCAGCATGCGGCCCGCCTTTTAAACTAGCCCCCGCCCCCGCCGCGTTAAACAATTCTTCATCCGAAAGCTCACCTACGCCGGCGGGCGCTTGTGGCATCGTGATGTGGACAGTGTTGTCAGTGTTCTCAACGACATTCACATCGATTCCATCCGGCACATCAATCCCGTACTCAGCCAGGACGGCCTTGGGGTCGCTCGTGAACCGAGCCTTCAAGGACTCGTCCTTCCAACAGGCAGCAAAGAGCGCAGCAAGTTTATTTCGTTGTTCGGTCATGGTCTTTATCCATAGAAAGAGGTTTGAACTCAACATTCAGTCAGCACGTGTCACCATATGGCTGTGAAGGGTTGCACATCATGTCAGACCCCCCCGCCGCATTGGTCATCTCCTCATCCGTAAGTTCGCCAGCGCCGGCGGGCGCCTGTGGCAGGGTGATGTGGACAGTGTTGCCAGTGTTTTCTACGACGTTGACATTGATCCCATCCGGTACATCAATCCCATACTCAGACAGGACAGCCTTTGGATCGCTCATGAAACGGGCCTTCAACGCCTCATCCTTCCAGCAGGCGGCAAACAACTGGGCCAGCGCGTTTCGTTGTTCAGTCATGGGCTTTCTCCAGGTGGATTCTTCAGGCCAAACGACTCAGCACAGAATACACCAAGAGCCGCCGGCGATCCGGAATACATAGGCCGGCCCAGGGTGGGTCGGCTTCTGAGGTTGCATTTGGATACCCCTGGCTCACGCAAGGAACCCTTGTATGTGTGTGACCTGGATGCGACAATGACATCGATCATGAATGCAGCCACCCTCCATCTCTCAAGTCGAGAGCACGAGCCTCAACGCACTACCGGCAGCACTTCGCGAATGCGAGCGACTGAATGAGAAGTTGGCAGTTCACTGCAATCTTCTTGACTGCTTCAGTTGCGCACGCAGGCCCTGGATACGTAGGCACTCTCGAATACACGGTCGAGACCTCCCCCACCGGCGAAGAAATCCTCGTGGACATCACGACAGGAGCAGGCTTGGAGACGGTCGATGGCGCGGTCTTCCGTGTGCACCTGCGCTCGAGCGGGCAAGAGATCCCGGTTGGCGGGCTCTCCTTCGTCGACAACCGCATTACGTTGGAACTCGACGAGCGGATCATCCATGACGACAAGGAGGACGTCGGTCTCTCCTACATCGCGGGATCCGTGCGGGACATCGCAGGAAACGAGCTCCCCTATTTCCTCGATGCCGATGTTGAGAATCTCGTCCTCTATCTTCATGACGACCCCGCGGAGGGTGCCTCCCACTTCCTTTCCTCTCGCGGAGTCGAGTTCGGAATCTCCGATTCAGGTGGCGGCTACGCAAGCCGGCTCACCATCGCAGGCGTCGATATCAACGTGCCCGGATACGGCCGTGGCGTGCAGTCCGCCTTCCGCAGTGGGTTGCACGCGAATGCCTACAACCCGTCGCAGGCGGGAGTCCGGGATAACGTCGGCACGCT
>JAYZAT010000058.1:0-7615 GCA_036339555.1 Planctomycetota bacterium | reverse complement strand
CGTGGCGATAGCGAATTGACTTGATCCACCTGCGAGCAAGCCGGCAACATGCAGGTCTGGAGCAATGCAATAGAACCCGTCGTGTTTGAGCATGAGCCGGCTGGCTTTACCGCCGCGTGGATGTCGGACCGGCTCCTGGGGCATGCCCTCCAGTTCCCATCGCTTGTACCCGGTGGCCACTACCAGTACACCACAGCGTGGTGTCGTTCCATCATCGAGGGCGACTTCGAACCCTGCATCGGGGTGGCGTCGAATCCGGAGTGCCCTGGCCTCCAGGATGGAAGCGATTGGATACTGGGTCAGTTGCGACCTCAATTGCTGTAAGAGTTGGACGCCACTGGTACCTGGGATCACGCCAGGCGCGTTGTAGAGCATGGCCTGGTTCAGATCACTGCGATCGTCATCGACGACGAGGATTCGTCTCTCCTCGAACCATGGCTTGGCATTGGCTGACGCCAGGGTGATGGCGCACGAAAGGCCACTGGCACCGCCGCCGATGATGATGACGTCAATCGAGGGCATCACCGAAATGGTATGGGCCAAGCCAGGCTCGGTCATCCCATCTCATAGAAGTGTGGCACTTTGTGTTGAATTGAAGGCAAAAAACGAACCGGCCCGGTTGTTCACCGGGCCGGTTCGTCCATCCGCTCTTCTTATTCCCCCGAAGATCCACTGGGTCTTCGCTGATGAGCGGTGGAGCGTGAAGAGAGCTAAGGCTCCGTCTCGACTATAGCACCCTCGTCAAGGGCATGGCCGAGTAATACAGCATTGGTTGATCGCAGGTTGAACAATGACATGAGGTTAGCTTGTCCGATTTATTCAAAAATAAAGGAGGGCCGGCCCGAAGGAGATTGGGCCGGCCCTTCTGGGCCCTGAACTGTTCTTCCGTGCTCTATGAGGTCAAGCTATGACAGGGGTTTGCGTGAAGAGAACCGCCGTATGAAAGACTTCTGAAACAACAGCAAGGGCGTAAGAGAGGAGCACGATGCCCAAGTATTCATGTCATGGACATCGTGGGGGGAGATCCGTTTACACAACACAAGAGTAGATGCGTGAAAAACAAACTACCTCGACGAGGTATCGGGGAAAAATTACCGGATTGTGAATGTGTCGCCTTGCTTAGAACATTGAAAAAGGACCGATGTGATGCCCTGATCACATCGGTCCAAGATCTGTGGCCTTCGTGAGAAGTGTCTTCCGGGCGATCAGATGATCGCCAACATCCCACGAAGGGCGTTCAATACGGGAGCGTCACGAGCCAAACGTGGGCTCATACCCCGTCGCTGCCTTTACAGATGGATGCGTGAAAGCGAGAGGCCAGGGACGCGGTATTTGAGCTTTCTATGAAAAAAGTCGATCCAAGTTCACTGGGAGGGGTCCAGGTTGCTTCAGACACAACTGGAATGGGGTACTGATGCGAGCTCTGCGGTTGTTTACCCCGCGGGTTCCGTAGCGAGAAATCGTGCTCTGATGTCTTCGTCGGTGGGGGTGTTCTTCACGCCGCGTTTCCTGGCGGCTTGGACGCTATCAAGAATGACTTGAACATTGCCTGCGTCTGGCTTGAGAACTTCGATAATGCCGAGCAATTGGTTGGCTTCTTCGGAACGATCCAGGATCAAGAGCACCTCTATGTTACGAGCGTGGCTCTCTATCTCCAGTTTCAACATCTCGGAACGTTGCTGATCATTCTTGATCGTCTTGAGATAGTCGGCCATGTGATTGATGGTGAACACCTGGCTGTCAACGTTGATTGTCTTTCCTAATACATCGAATCGTTCAGCTTCGTAGAAGTCATCTGTCATGTAAAAGCTCAGGCTCATGGCATCGCTGTTATTTCCAGAATCAACAAGTTGGTCGTAGGTGGCCAGTCGTTCTTGTGCGGGCAGTCCTAATCTTGAGTGCAAGCCTGCGTAGTCACCAGGATCGTGCTTGAGGGCTTCTTTGTTGATCAGCCGTTCGTGTGCCTGGTTCATCCACTCTTCCAGGCGTTGTTTGGCCGGGGGATAGTGGCGTGACAGGCGTTGGATGTTCATGAGCAGGAATGAGCCTCGTACACCTCCGAAACCAGGTGCGTCTGCGCCATTCGTCCAGCACCATTCGAATTGTTCCAAGGCCTCTTTGTACTTTCCTTCGGCAGCCAGAGCCTGTCCCAGGTCGTAACGGGTTCTGGTTGAATCTGGATCAGCTTCGAAGGCTTGTTTGGCACGCTTGAGGGGCGTCATCCCATGCAGGGCATCTTCCGCTTGACGAAGAAAGGTGCCCGCATCGCGATAGCCAACAATGCGGCCGCCAACCTTGCCGTCGGGGTGAATGAACACCATGCTTGGATAGCCCTGAATCTTGAACTTCTTGGCAAGGTCCTTTTGCTTCTCGGCATCGATTTTGAGCGGGATCGTGTGTTCATGCAGCCAGTTCTGAACCTTCTTATCTTTCCAGGTCGTGCGATCCAACATTTTGCAGGGGCCACACCAAGTCGTATAGAAATCAATGAAGACTTGCTTCTTTTCTTCCCCGGCCTTCTGAATTGCCTCCTGGTAGGTCATGTCCAGGAAGGGGGCTTCTGCTTGGACGTTGCCCAACGCGACGGTGAAAAGAAGGAGGAAGGGGAGTAATCGATTGTTCATGGAAAAACTCCAGGATGTTGTGCGTTGGAAACTCATCCAGCCAATCCTTATCAACCTATCAGGATGATGCATGCTGATTCGTGAAACAGGCAGATTAGGAAGAAGACGCCAATCGTTCAGCGAGCCATCCCTCAACTTGATCGATCGCGATGCGATCCTGTGAGAGTGAATCACGATCACGGACAGTGACTGCCTGATCGGTGAGTGAGTCGGAGTCGACGGTAAAGCACCAGGGGCAGCCGGCCTCATCCATGCGTGCATATCGTTTGCCAATCGACTGCTTGGCGTCGTACTGAACAGGCCAACGGAGGCGGAGTGCTTCGTACAGTTTGGCGGCGACTTCCGGCATGCCGTCCTTGTTGACCAGTGGGAAGATGGCAGCTTTGATTGGCGCCACCCGAGGCTGGAACTTCATGTACACCTTGCTAGCGCGTTCCTCGTCGGGCGTAAAAGCTTCGCACAAGATTGCCAACGTGCCGCGGCTGAGTCCAGCAGAGGGTTCGATCACATGCGGGTGATAACGTTCGTTGCGAGCCTGATCGAAGTACTCGAGTTTTTTCTTGCTGAACTCCTGGTGTCGACGAAGATCGAAGTTGCCACGGTGCGCGACGCCTTCAAGCTCACCGAAATCAGGATCGGTGAAGGGGAACCGATATTCGACATCAAAAGTCCCGCAGCCATCTTTGGCGTAATGGGCCAATTCATCGGCATCGTGGCGACGCATTTGGACTTTATCGCTGGTGAGCCCCATGGATTCCCACCAAGCTCGTCGGGTATCACACCAGAAGTCGAACCAGCGAGCAGATTCCGATTCGTGGCAGAACCACTCGATCTCCATTTGTTCGAACTCACGTGATCGGAAGATATAGTTTCGCGGTGTCACTTCGTTTCGAAACGCCTTGCCAACTTGGGCAATGCCGAAGGGGACACGGACACGCATCGTATCCACGACGTTGTTGAAATTCAGGAAGATGCCTTGGGCAGTTTCTGGTCGGAGATACGCGGCGCTCTCTTCCGTCTGGAGGGCTCCGACGAAGGTCTTGAACATCAAGTTGAACTGTCGTGGTTCGGTTAAGGATCCAGGTTCCTTAACCTCTGGTCCCACGACACGAAGAATGGCGTTCTGCGGCAGGCTCACCAGAGGCAGTTCAGACCAGTCTGAATCTTCAGGGCTCGTCTTCTCGTACTTGCCAAGCAGTTTGAGGGCCCTCTCCCGACCCTCGTCATCGCCAGCCAAGTAGGCATACAGTCGGCGGTCTTCGGTATCGATGGCACCCAGCACCATGAGATGGTCTGCTCGGTAACGCGATTTCGTTTCGCGACAGTCGACCATCGGGTCGTTGAATCCATCAACATGTCCCGAGGCTTCCCAGACAACAGGATTCTGAATGATTGAGGAATCGAGTCCGACGATGGAAACGGGATTGCCATCCGGTCCCATGGGGGGGCATCGCACCATGTCGTGCCACCAGGCATCGCGGATGTTGTTCTTCAGTTCGGTGCCCAGCGGTCCGTAGTCCCAGAAGCCATTGATGCCGCCATAGATCTCAGAGGCTGGATAAATAAAACCTCGCCGCTTGCAGAGGGCGACTAGTTCGTCCATCGAGAAGGTCGTGGTATGAGCCATAGATCGGGCATGGTAGCCACCGTGGAAGCCAGCGCAAACCGCTGGAGCCCAGAAGTGATACCTGGCGATGCTGGGACGGTTCAGATCCGCTGGCCGGTCCCATCAGGCAGCGTGCCCTGGGATTTGGTGTGTTGAGCCAGGCGGATGGCAAGATGGATCGCCGCTCGCATAGAGCTGGCATCAGCTTGGTTGGTACCTGCGATATCGAAGGCCGTACCGTGGTCGGGGCTGGTTCTGACGAGTGGTGGGCCAATGGTCCAGTTGGCAGCGTCCCCTTGTTCCAGCAGTTTCAGTGGAATGAGACCTTGGTCGTGGTACATGGCAACGACCAGATCGAACTTGCCCCGCAGTGCTTCGGCAAAAATTGTGTCCGCAGGCCATGGGCCAGAGGCATCGATGCCTGCTCGATTTGCCATGTCTACGGCAGGCCGAATGATGCGTTCCTCTTCGTCTCCGAGGAGTCCACCTTCTCCTGCATGTGGGTTGAGTCCGCACACGGCGATTCGGGGAGATTTGATGCCCAGTGTCTGGCAGGCCTGGTGTCCAAGGTCGATCGGATCGAAGACACGTCCGATTGTAAGTACGTTCCGGATCTCCATCAGGGGAAGGTGGACGGTGGCCAGAACCACTTTCAGTCTTGGGGCTTCGAACATCATGCAGCAGCGACGACATCGGGTGCGGTGTGCAATCAGTTCGGTATGTCCAGGCCAGTTGTAACCCGCCAATCTCCAGGCCTGTTTGCTAATCGGGGCTGTGACGACAGCATCAATGCGTCGAGCCAGGAGGGCCTCTGGTCCGGCGTCCTGGAGGGCTTCTTCGACAAATCGTTTGGACGCACCACCACCATGCTTGTTTGGGTTCGTGGGTAAGCGAAGCAGATCTCCGAAATCAACGTAGTCCCGAACAACCACCGGCTCATCGATGGGGGCCGACAGCCGTGGGGAGTCGGATTGAACGCGGTACCAGAACGGGTCAATGCCGGCATGGTCAGCGGCCAGTGTCAGCGGACCATTGCCGCCATAGACGACAAATTTCGCCTGTGCTCGAAGTGTCGGGTCGGCGATCGCCTTGACCACGACCTCGGGGCCAATCCCGGAGGGGTCACCCATCGAGATGCCGACTACGGGCTTGTTGTCACTTCTGGCAGAGTCCATGGCTGTATCGTAGTGTGGCTCCGCTTTGGCGAGCGTCAATACGTCATGAGCCAATCACAAGACCAAACTGCACGCCGGGCTGCTGAACTCTTACGAGATCAGCTCGCCAGGGATATCCGGGAGGCGATTCACCAAGCCTGCCGCGAATCCCATGCCATTCAGGGCCCGCCACCGACCGTCGAGCAGGTTCGCCGTCATGTCGATGCCATGGCTATGGCGAGCCAGGGTTGGGCGTCTTGGCAGGATGATCGACGGGCCAGGTTGCAGGAAGTCGAGCAGTTCCTGTCCTCGATGGAGTATTTCCTTGATCCGCTGGAGCTTCGTGTTGCCGGACGCGCTGCACAAGGGTCGCTTGACGCTGGAGACTGCGTCCACATTCGAGCCTGGACTGACTGTGACCTGGATGATGCTGCCGTGGTCCTTGAAAATGCGGGCCTGGGTACACCTGAGATCGGTAGCCGTTCGGTTCAACGCTCCGTGGCCAATGGGCTGGCTCGGTTGGGCACGATGGTGTTTGCAGGCGATTCGATCACGTTCCAGGTGAGCCTGTGTCCGGTTCGAGAACTCGTCACCCTGGAACGCAACCTCGTGACAGGGGCTCCCATCGATCTGGCGAGCCTGGGCAGGATTCGGACCATCATCGAGGAGATGGATTCGAGTTCCGATCACACGGGTTAGCACATCTGGATGGTCCGGTATTGAAAGGATGGGAGGCATACGCCACGCCCATCCTGCGGTGCTGCGTGGTGATGGCATCTTCAAGGGGCACCTGGAGAGGAGCGAACGAGGGGAGTTTCCGGCTCAAACTGGTGATGTCACTCGTGTACCTAGCGGTCCTGAGCGGATCGTTGGTGGCCGGTGTTCGCGTCCTGGACAATCACGGCAACGATATTCCGTCCAGTGCGTGGACGGCGACGCATGACAGCCAGGCCAATGCTTGGACGATTCGACTGACAGATCTCTGGAATCCCTGGGGCAACAGTTGGTATCGGGTTCAGGTTGATTCAGGTGATGCCATTGCTCGCCTCGTGATCGATGTGGATGGGCCGCCCGCCGGCTCACCCGTGACGGTCACGGTCGGGGAAGCTGGGCCCCCGGTCACTCGGGTGGACGTCATCGAACAAACAGGCAGTGCGGAAGTCATTCTTCACCAGCTCAACGTCGTGGAGTCCTTGGGAGCGGTGACCGTTCAGGCCATCAATTTCATTGACGTTGGTGGACATGTGCACGGTCCTCTTATCACGACCGATTCAAGCAACATCTCGCGAGGTATTCGCAGTCTTGATATCGCGGGCGATCTGCTCGGTGATGTCTTGGTGAGTGATGGCACGATTCGTCTGATCAAGGTGCTCGGTGATATTGGTACGCCAACGAGTCCTGTTCGAATCGAGGCCGGGCAGGGGCTCTGGACGCTGGATGTCCGGGGTGATGTCTGGGCAGATGTGGATCTGTGTGCTACGGGACACACCGGCTTCCTGCACCGACTTGAAGCAGATGCATTTCACGGATCCCTTCGAGTCGATCGTCTTGATCGACCAACAGGTGAAACCGAACCGCCATCGATGATCCTGGAGGGTTGGCTGAGCGGTACTTGGACATTCAATGGTCCCTTGCAGGATGAAGAAGCCATCGTGCAGTTGCCACCTCATGGATTGCGGGGGCAGGTGATTATCAATGCGCAAGCTGCACTCGATGCGGCCTGGACGACACCGGTGCGCCTGGTTGCTGGCGAAGGCATGCCTCCGATCGTGCTCAATGGTCCGACCTATGACCACATGCCTTCAGTCGTCGGGGGTGGATCGATTGGACTGGTGCCTTATCGCCTGCATGCCGCGGCGTGTGCTCCGCCTTCGGGCACGCTGGTGCCCACGGATGTGGATGACCTCGTAGTTCAATTGCGTTTCTTTGGGGCCGTTGACATTGGCTGGGGGGCGCCCTTGTCTTTCGAACGACGACCCATTGACTCAGTCGAGGCTTTTCAACCCGTTCCCGTGACGGACTTCTGCGTGGAACAGGATGCTGTTGATTCCCGTACGGTGCTGGTTTCAGCGGCGGGACCATGGGGAGGGTTTCAAGCAGGGTGGACCTACCGGGTTCGTCCAACGTCTTACCTGTTGTGCGATCAAGCAGTCCAGGTGCCCGTGTCCGATGAGGTCGTCTATTGGGTCGAACTGGAGACCTCTGGCTGTGATGGGGACATCGACGACTCC
>JAYZAT010000057.1:0-6631 GCA_036339555.1 Planctomycetota bacterium | reverse complement strand
GCTGCCGGAGTCATTGACGATTCCAAGTGAACCACCATCGTTGTTTCGGATGTCACAAGAATCGAACTGAGGTGCACCACCAGTGATGGTGATGACGTTGCAGGCAGGACCTGTGCCGCCACCGGCAAGTGCCAGGGCGTTGCCAGTAGCAAACGTTTCTTCCAGAGTGCAACCAACGAACTGAGTCGTGTTGTCGGAACCGGTGCAGATGATGCCGCCGCCGAAACCAAATCGTGACGTGATGTTGCAGTTTTGGAAGGTACCCATACCGCCGGTGGAGTACACAGCGACGTTATCAATGGAACGGCTCCAGAAAGTCAGAGCTGTACCGGTTGCTAATGAAGCATTTTTGTTGCCCTGTGATTCCCATTGGTTAGCACCCTGACCGGTACCGTTCAGGACGGGAATCGTGTTGACGACCTCGAGGCCGTTTGACAACAGCTGCTCGATCTGACGGGGACGACCCACGTAGGTGTTGTTACCACCGGTCATGCGGATGGCATAACCATTGGCGTTGTTGAAGCCCTCGGTCGGGTTCCAGAAGGTGACATCTGCCCATGCACCGGCAGCAACACTGTTACCAGTCATGACGGGTCGCAGGGTCACGTCGTTGCGGACAATGTTCAGGCTCTCAACGTAGAGGCCTGCGGTCACGACGATCTCATCGCCGTCAGCACAAGCATCCAGAACGTCCTGGATGACGGGATACTGGGTGTTGTTTCCGACGTACCAAGTGCTGGTGCCATCGGCGTTTGGACGCGGATTGGGATCCGGCTGTTCACCCATAACGGTGCCAGCACATGCGATGATCGCGATGGCGGCGGTGGTCTTGACGATATTCATTCCTCGTTCTCCTCTCGGGGTGTTCAAACTGAATCACCCACTTGCTCGTGATTGCTAAGCCAACCACCGCGGCTGGTCTCAGCGACTCAGAACTCGGAGGGAACACACTTCCCCCCCCAAATACAAAGAGTCATAAATAATGGAGGAAGCAGTCATTCGCAAGACTATTTATCGCACGCATCATGTTGTGAACAAGCGACTTACATGCAATCGACGTTGAGTGGGATCGAGTGTGAGCCTGATGACATCTTCAACAGAATGCCCCCTTATGCACGCCTTCCTTACCCTGCTATCGAGTTGACATTGAAAGCGTGAAAGAGGTTCAAGACGCGTCGTTTTGCTTGCCTTGGCAATTGAGTGAACTTGAGGAACAGGGGCGAGCACCTTCAGGCCTGTAGATAACCGCGACAGTATTCATTGGTGCATGCGTAAGTGCCTTATTTAAAAGGCACTTACATCAATATAAGGAAAGTGGTTAAAAAGTTTGCCATGGGTCATTACTGATGAACTGAGGTGGGTAGTCGATGCTCATCGAATACCTGAAAGGCAGTTGGGCCTTGTTATGACCAGCAGCCATACCGCCTGGCTCTCTCAACACAACACAAGATTCAGGTAACTGAATCCGATGTGCCAGAGACGAAGTGCAGTCAGGACCCGGGCCACATGCTGGCCTTGGTCAGACTTCATATGGATCAAATCGTTAGAGACGCGGTTACAGGAACCTGATCAGCGTGGATTCACTGACATGGAATCCCGTAGACCGCGAGAACGCCCAGCAGATCATCAATCGTGATGTCGCCGTCGTAATTGCCGTCGTATCGGCAGGTACCAAGGGCTGCGTTGAGCGCGTCGATATCAGCTGTATCAACCTGGCCGTCACCATTGACATCACCAGGCATGGCATCGTCCAGGTCCGTGATCACCACGGGCTTGGCCAGGTCGAGATCCGCACCAAGGCGGAACCTGGGAAAATAGGGCGACCAAATGTCGTACTGGTCCCAACCCGTAGCGTTGGGACGACCTTGATTGCCTCGGAAGCCGCACTGAGACAACATCACCAACGGTGAGTTGCCTTCACAGTCATCACAATCGACCATCACGGCTCCGCCGTACATCAGATCGGCCGTCGTGCAATTGATGAAGTTGCAATTGTTGAAGTTCATCATGTCAGGGCCAGGGACGCCCGTGGAATCCCAGTACACGGTACCCCGCAGGGATATGTTTGACTGGAAGGTCGATCGCATGAAGGTCGGTGTACTGCCGATAGCGTAGTACGTGCCATTCGATGCAGGGCACACGTTGCCCCTGAATAAACATCGATCCCAATGAGTACGGCTGTACATGTCGTAGACGATTCCGTAGGTTCCTCCCTGATTGCTGGTGAATTCACAGTCCATGAACTGCGGAGCACCACCCATGATCGTGACAACGTTGACAGGAGGTCCAGTACTCCCATCTGCAAGCTTCAACGCATTGCCTGACGCAAATGTGGCATTGAAATTGCAGTTGACGAACTGGGTTGTATTCCAGTCGCCGGTGATGATAGCACCTCCACCGAAACCATTTTCGGAAGTGATGCTGCAGTCCTGGAACGTCCCTTCGCCATCGGTTGAATAGACCGCAACGTTATCGATGGAACGACTCCAGAAAGTCATCGCCGAACGGTTGACGAAATTCTCGGTCGTGAGCGAAACAACAGAGACATCCACGGGGGCTCCAACAGGGTTGAATTCACCTGGCTGCACCATCGTGGGAATCTGGTAGAAGCTGTTGTCCAACTCGGTGACCTGTCGAGGACGACCGACGTAGGTGTTGTTGCCACCTGTCATGCGGATCGCGTAGCCATTGGCGTTGTTGAAACCCTCGGTCGGATTCCAGAAGGTCACATCAGCCCAGACCGGTCCAGGAACGCCACCACCTGGTGGAAGGCACCAGGGCCGCAAAGTCACATCATTTCTCATGATGTTGAGGCTCTCGACATAGAGACCTTCAGCAACCACGATTTCATCGCCATCTGAACAAGCATCCAGGACATCCTGGATCACCGGATATTGGGTGCTGTTGCCCACGTACCAGACGTATGTGCCATCAGCTTGAGGGGCTGGATTTGGATCAGGTTCCTCGGCCACCACCAGACCGGTCACGCCGATCAGGATTGCCAGGACTCCACCTGTTGTTCTAGGACATCGCCCCATCACGTCATCTCCCCAAACCCACGCCAATACGGAAGTGCCCGGCACCTCGGCCACGCCTTTGTAAGTTGCCAGTGTTACCAAACTGGGGCTGAGGTTCAATACCTAAATATACGTAACTGCTTTATGGAAATGGCTTTGAGAATATCATTCCGAAAGGCATCGATCGTCTTATGTTCAGATAAGGCAACAGATCGGTCCTCGAAACAAGCTTTGCTAGCCGGCTTGCAGCCTTCCTACTCACATGGTCGACATGCCAAATTCAAGCAAGCCTGGTTACCTGAAGCCGTCTTGCGAAGAGAGGGAAGATAGGCAAGGCGACTCTTTTTTTTTCATAAGCACTTTCATAACAACAAGGTGCGGCACCCCCCCCCAAGAGGTGTGCCGCTCCTTGAAATATCAAATTTGAAGCTCCGGGTGCCTTATCGTGCCATGGGCGGAATTGCCCAGTCACGATCAAACTCACCCGCCATCAATGGGGCCTGCCCCAGGGTGGCCCGGTTCATGAGCATCCAATCAGGGATGGTCGCCGCTGGATCCGTGGTCGGCAGATGCTGGGCAACCCGGCAAGCAGGTGCTCCCGTGCTGCCAACAGCGACAACAAGCCCATGTCGATCACCAGGCATTGGCTGTATGAACATGGCAACCAGGTCGTCCCCCTCCCAAGCCTGATCCCCGATGTGGACCGACCCCGTATGAACCTTGATTGGGCAGTCCGGCATCAAGTCGGCCCATGCCGAGTTGGTATCCGCATTGCCATACAAGATCACGTTGACACCATCGAGCATCTCGGGTGCGAGTTCGCGGTCCGACACGATCCGTACTGAACCATCAGCCAGGTTCCAGGATTGCTCGGCATCAAATCGCGCCTTGGCCCACGTGGCGTGTGCAAGCGCCTCGCCACCTCCAGTGCCATGCACCATCAAGAGTGGCCGATTGAAAACATGCTCGTAACAGCTGCGAAGGCGGGTCTTGCCAGATGGATCGCAACCCTGGGCAAACTGCCAGCCCTCTGATTCACGCTGCAAACAGATTTCACCCGCATCCGAATCCAGAGACAATGACATGCCATCGATATCGATCTCAAGTGGCCCTGTTGCCTCAAGGAGTTCGCCTCGCAGAAGCAGTTGCCTGACGTTGTCTGTTTGGATCATCACGCGACCACTGTCAAATTCAGCCTTCAGTTGTCCTGGTCGAGCCATATCGACGCGCTGGTGGATCACGGCCCAATGGTCTGGATTCGGCTGCGTGGCATGATCCTGAACAAGCTCAATTATCGAAGTATCAGGACGTTCCTGAGTCCCATCAAAGAGAAACTCTGACAGAGAGACATCCGAAATAGTCGTCGCACCCCACCAGCGTTCAAACTCGGGTTGGATATCGATAAGCGTACGGCCCTGGCAATCCTTTCGAGCACGTTCCATCCGTGCCACGAGTTCGGGATCCACCGTGTCATCCTCTTTGCCATGACGAAAGATCACGTCGACGTCATGGAGGTTGGACCACAGCGGGGTGTCTTCCATGATCTCGACGTCTGTTCCCACTGGAACCACGCCAGAGAAGAGCCCGGGACGTCTCTGAGCCATGTTCCACGCATCCTGGCCGGCATCCGCAAACCCATTAATCGCAATGTTCTGATCATCTGCTGCATGCAACGTGCGAACGTGCGCCAAGGCGGAATCCACGTTCGCTCGCCCCATGCTGGTCCCACCCAAGCCGATACGGCGAGTATTGGGAGCGATGATCAACTCCCCGGGACCCTCTTCGTAAGCATAGGCCGACTCATGCATGCTCCTGAGAACCGAGGGCATCGCAATGATGACAGGAGGGTCTCCCCTGGTCTCAGCAGCTGGGGGCAACACCATGCAGGATTGAACTGTGCCAAGCTCGTCAACCCACGTGCGCAACTCGTGATTACCGATATTTCGGGCCGACATATTGAAAACCATCGAAGCAACGACT
Organism: Planctomycetota bacterium; assembly: GCA_036339555.1. Taxonomy (GTDB): domain Bacteria; phylum Planctomycetota; class Phycisphaerae; order Phycisphaerales; family SM1A02; genus UBA1668. Next base: position 1,634 of record JAYZAT010000057.1, on the reverse strand, counting down.
TCACCGTCGGTCGCTCGCTGCAACTCAACATCGACGGCATAAGGAAGACCAGTTCGCTTATGAGGGGGTGGGCCCACGACTCGAAATGGAATCTTCATCATCGACCACGCGGGGATCGATGGAACCGGTTCGTACTCCCAGACACCGGGAACCGCATCATCAGGGTAATCCACCCAGTCATTCAGCGGCTCAAATCGAGTCTTGGTTGCGATGCGCAGATCCGTCATCGCCTCACCGGCATTAACCAGGAGGAATGAAGCCACGACATCTACGTTTTGCAGATCATCGAGCCAGGGAAGAACGCGGTCATATTGCAGGAAACGAACCTTCTCATCACCTGAGCCCAGAGGCTGCACCTTAAATACAACAGGCCCTTTCTCGACATGCACCAGGAACTCATTAGTTCCCTCCTGCAGATCAACCGGGTATTTCAGCATGCCTGCCCATCGAGGACGTCCAGAACGTGCCTGTCCATTGACATAAAACGTCTGATGTCCCTGTACATCTACAACGGCTGCACCAGCAGGCAGGTCATCGATTGAAAAGTACAACCAACTACCGGGTTCAGCATCAAAACTGTGCCTGCTCGCACCCATATCAATGTAACGCCAATGCGATTGCTGACCGTTCGAGCACAAGACGCTTATCCCGTCAGCTGGCACCTTGAAGCTGTCATCTGCAAGCGACCTCTTCACACCATGCATGCCATACTCAACGTCAAGCTCAGGACATGGCGGCAGGTACCAGGCCTGCCTTTCGTTTGAGACAGCTTGACCGAAGGCAATCCCGGACAAAATCAGTACAACAAACAATTGAATTTGAATCAACCGTTTCATGTTGGTTTCCTCCCCCAGGTACGCGGTCAAACCCGTTGATGCATCAGGAATTGACGGCTGCCATCAATACCTTGCTGAACTCGACATCATTCAATGGCTTCCGAAGGAAGTGCTTGATGCCAACATCTTTGCATTCCTGCATTTCCTCAACACGAAACTTGTTGGCCAGGAGAATCACCGTTGTTCCCGGTTCACCATTGGCAATCCGGACGGACCGACAGGCGGTTAAGACGTCGAGATCGGGCAGGCGTGTATTGATAACGAGGACCTGTGGATCCAGCTTGGCTGTCAAGACGCCTGCCTCGTAGGCGGTTGTCGCGACATGAACGGAGTAGCCGCCGATGGCTTCCGCGACACGGCGAATATCCTGCACGGTATCCAGGTCGTGTTCCACGACCAGGAGCACCGTATCGCTCTCCCCAAGGGCATCCAGTGGCATGTGATGGCTCCGCATGAACCGCACGAGTTCACCTCGCGGAATTCTGCGAGTCTTGCTGCCAGGCACCTTGTAACCACGTAGACGACCGGCATCGAAGCAGCGAATAATCGTCTGCTGCGAGAGGTTGCACAGCCTGGCGGCCTCGCCAGTTGTGAAAACCTGCTTTCCGCTACCTGAAGACGTCGTCTCGACCGACGCAGACAGGTTTACACGCTGACCCCCAGCGAATCCCCCCACCATTCAGCCCCCCCTTCTCTTTCACTTTCCTAGCCGATCCAAATTGACCGGACTGCCCCTTATATCAACGCTTATCTAAATTGGCGAGTGTGAAATCTGGAGGAAATGGCCGTAAATCCATT
>JAYZAT010000056.1:0-30751 GCA_036339555.1 Planctomycetota bacterium | reverse complement strand
CCGGCGCAAACCCGCCCGGGCGGGGGGTCACCCCCCCCCCCCCCCCCGACTCATTATCGGTACCCCCCGCATCGTTGTTCTCGAGGTCTCGGACCTTCTTGAGAAGAACGAGGCCAACCTTGGGATCTGTCTGGGGCGATTGGTGGATCAGGCCGATGGATCCTCGTGCGGAATCCTCTGCATCCCTGGAAGCATCGCATACCTCGGAGCCTGCCCATGCGCAAGGACACCTACCTCAACGTCGTCTTGACCGTGATTGCCGTACTGCTGACCGTGGACGTCTGGACCCGAATCGCCGAGCAGCCCCTGCCCAGCGATATCGCCATGGCCCAGAGTCGTAGCCAGCCCAACCGGAAGGCACCTCGCAAGGACATCGCCCAGAAGGGCGTTTCATCCATCGGAACCGAGGCAATCGATCAGCGAGCTCGAATGATCGCACTGCTTGGCGAGATTGGTGAGCAAGTTGGCGGTCTTCGCGGGTTATTGGAAGGTGGGGGCATCAAGGTCCAGGTCTCTGAAACCGCTGACAGCAGCCGATCAAAGGCAACGAATCGACGTTGAAGACCATGCATCGTTCCATCCGTTCATTCCGTCGTGCCTACACGCTCATAGAGCTTCTGATGGTCGTTGCGCTTCTTGGGATCGCCGCTGCGCTCCTCGGGCCGCAGCTCACGGACATGGGACGACTCGAGACCTCTGCTGCCGTAAGGCGTTTGATCGCAGATATCACCTTCGCCCAGTCTGAAGCATTGGCATCACAGTCGTATCGACGAATTCATTTCTTCGATGATGGCCGAGGCTACTGTCTCCTGAACATCACGGATGCCGATTTCAACGATCCATACGATCCAGCGACTGCTGACTATGTCGCAGATCCGGCAGGTACCGTGCGGGGGTTGGGTCACTACATCGTGAACTACCTTGAAGATCAGCGATTCAATACGGTCACAGTCTCAGATCTCGAATTGGATGATGGTGGCCGTGCTGTGACATTTGATTCACTTGGCGGCACGGTGGAATCTCCAGGTACTCCAGCTGGTGAAGGACGCATTGTGCTCACCGGTGAAGACGCGGAATATGAAATCACAATTGCCCCACTTACTGGCAAGGTGTCGGTACTTCGAATCGATGGCTAGGACAGTCAGAGGAACGAACCAAGATGCGGATGTTGTTTGACCGATTCAGGGATGGAGCTGGCTGCGTGGGCCTCGAGTTCACCGACCGTCTGGTTCGATTGCTCCAGGTGCGTTCCTGGCGCGGACAACTGGATGTGACGGGTGTCTCGATTCAACCCATGCCCCGCGCAGCTGAGCCGGGATCAGAACTTGACATCCTTTCAGCACGGTTGCGATCGGCTGTTGTCGCGGGTGGTTTCGTCGGTCGCCGATGCACGGTATCCCTGCCACGTAGTGACGTGCAGCTCTATGTGACTCGCCTGCCGGAGATGCCGGATGACGAGCTCACGGAAGCCGTTCGTTGGGAAGCCGCGGACCGTCTCGGACTCGATCGCAATGCCGTTGAGGCAGATTGCATTCGCACAGGCGCAGTCGCTGAGGGCGGTCGAAACGAAGTGCTCATCATTGCCACGCCTACCGAGGTTATCGAGCGTCGGTTAGAGGCCGTGATGTCTGCTGGCCTGCGGCCCATGGCAGTCGATACGCATTTTGGTGCTGTGGCACGTCTGTTCAGCCAGCATCATCGTCGTGAAGCGGATCAATCCGTGATTCGAGCCGTCATTGAAGTAGGTGATACATCCACCACGCTCATTGTCCTGCATGGGGATCGAATTGCGCTTTGTCGATCATTAGATATTGGTGGTTGTCACCTCGATGCTCGTGTGGCGGATCACCTTGGCCTGGAATTGGATGCTGCTGCTGATCTACGAAGCGTGCGTCTCCAATCCGGCTTGTCATCAGAGAATTCTGGCATTGATCCATCCACGGATCGTGCTGTGCATGAATCACTCCGTCCATTGCTCGAGGAGCTTTCACGTGACATCCTGATGTGCCTGAGGTACTACGGCGTCACATTCCGAGGTCAACGCCCCAGTCGACTCATGCTCACAGGCGCGGAAGCTTGTGAACCCGGACTTGCTGAGGCCATTGCGCAGCGTTGCGCCATGAACGTTGAAATGGATGATGAACGTGGCACCTTGGAACGACTGGATGCTAGTCTCGCGAGCACACGTTCAACGGCCCATGGTCCGGCGGCCTCGTGGGCTGTGGCGTCAGGTCTGAGCCTTCGGAGCCTTGCCGCGAGACGTTCACGGCGAACCCCAGCTCAACTGGAGCGTGCAGCATGAGCGGCTTGATGATTGATCTCATGCCGGTAGCGATCCGTCGCCGCGCCCAAGCAGGTCAGCGATTGCGCCGCTTAATTGCGATAGGCGTCGTCACCCTTGGCCTCATCGTGGCCTTTGCTACACATTCACAGCTTCGACGTGACCGACTTGAAGAACAGATGCTCGTTTCTGAATCTCGTGCTGCTCAAGCACTTCAGTTGGAACGCCAGGCAGAGCACCTCAGTGTTGTTCGGACAGAAATCGAAGCAGCTATGCGTGCCTATGATCGTGTTGCGCTTCCCATGAGAATGGATAAGCTCATGGGCCGGATCGTCACGGCCCTTCCGGCGAGTGCCACCCTTGAGCACCTGTTGCTGGAATACGAGGACGATCGGAAACAGCATCGTGGTGAACAGCCAGAAGATCCCCTCACACGTCGAATCGTGGGTGGCATCAACGGATTTGCTGCTTCGGATGACGACGTAGCTCGGCTCGTGCAACGACTTGAGCAGGACGAACCTTTCGAGGATGTTCGGCTTGAGTTCACACGCTCCCGTGAAGTCCGTGGTGTGGCTGCCCGTGAATTCCAGATGACTTTTGCCATCGATCTCCAGGGCACGTGGGAAATTCGTGAACGCGGCCTCTTGGCATCCGAGGAGGTTAGACCATGACGAGGCGTCGTCTTGAACATGGCTACCTGATATTGCTTGGCGTGATTGTTCTCGTTGCAATCACCGGCTTCATCTGGCCCAATTACAGTCGCTCAACCCAGATTGCCTCTCAGATCGAGGCATTGGAAAGCAAGATTGGACGGCTGGACGATGCCCGGATCAGGTTGGAGACGCAGACTCAGGCGATCCGCGAGTTGGATGCCATCCGAGTAGCACGGTGTCGTGAAGTCCCCCAGGACGCACAGGTCGCAGAATTGGTTCGAGCCTTATCACTGGAAGTGGATGGTGTTCATGTCACCGACCAGACCTTCACTGTCAGTGGTCGCCGTGAGAACGTGGATGGTGAAGATCGATTCGAGGGACTCTCCATGGTCGTCGACCTGGAAGCCGATTTCGAGCACATTTGTTCGGTGATTGATCGATGCGCAACTCATGCGGACTTGGTTCGCGTGACCGGTTTGGACATTGGGAAAGCTCGAGGCGAACTGACGCCAGATCGTCTCCAGGCGAGCATCTCGATTGATGCCATCTACCAGTCCGGTGAGGGAGGTTCTCCATGATGTCACGTGCCTGGTTATCGATGCGTCGACTGATCCTTCAATTGACCGCAGATCGTCGCCGATTCGCCATTTTCTGCGGGCTCCTGGCAGTGGGAATGTTGTTCTGGACTCGTTTAATTGTGATCCAGGACATGCCGAGAGTCGCGATGGCAGATCCATCCGAATCAACGACGTCAATGTCCGAGAACAATCCGCTCTCGAATGCTGCTATCACGAAACGAGTCGTTCTTCTCCCTGAAGGTCCGATACGCAACCCTTTTCGGGTCAATCCGAACTACTACCCCGTTCTGGAAGACATAACAGAAACTCCTGATGAAGACTCAAAGTCAGAGGTCCTCCCGACCGACATCGTTCGGAGTGCCCTGATGTCGCACCGACTTGAAGCGGTCATGGGAGCGGTCGCCGTTGTGAGTGGCCAGACCTGCCGCGTCGGTGCGTCTGTGAGGGATTTGACAGGGGGGGGGCATCGGATTGAACTCGCAGAGGTGCGAGAACGTTCGGTGGTGATCCAGTGCGGGGATGTGCAGTGCGTGCTGCGCCTCGATTAAGCCCCGACTGGCCCCTGGATGGGAGGCGGGAGACGGTCTATGACCGCGGATGTTAGAGCGTTGCCCCTCATGTCTAAAATCGTTGTACTCGCAGCTGCCGGCATGGTGCTTGTCACCATGTTTGCTCGTGCGCAAGAAATCCAGGACGACCCCAATCGCCCAGCTGATCAACTCGAGGCGCCGGATGCCACCATCGTGCCACCAGCCGATGAGATCGACATGGTTGGTGACGCTGAGGCTGCCAGGGCTGAGCGGACCAATCCAGCGGATGCCGGGCAGGCGGACGTATCCATGTCCCGATTTGGAACCGTGGATCTGGCTGTCCAAGATGCTGACCTCTCGAAGATTCTTGAGATGCTGTCGATCCAATCTCGGAAGAACATTATTGCTGGACGAGATATCGCTGCCACTGTCTCAGCCAACCTCTATGACGTGACCTTCCACGAAGCCTTGGACTCGATTCTCCGGGTGAATGGCTATGGCTACATCGAGGAAGGCAATTTCATCTACGTGCACCCGATTGATGAAATTGACAAGATCAATGCAGCTGCCCAACGCGTTGAGACACGCATCTTTGATCTTTACTACATTTCGGCGACGGATGCCGATGCCGTCGTCGCACCCATGCTGAGCGGCGTGGGTCAGACCGTACCCGTGGGAGTCGTTGACGATTCATTCGATCCGGACGTATCCAATAACGGATCAGATTCCTGGGCCTACTCTGCGAGGCTCATCGTGACGGATTACCCCGAAGTCCTTGAGGAAGTTGCTGGCATCATCGAATCGCTTGATATTCCTCCGACACAAGTCTTGGTTGAAGGAACGATACTTTCGACGAAAGTGGACGAAACCAACGCTTGGGGTGTCGATTGGAGCATCATCAGCAGTATCAACTTCACCGACATCATTGGCGGCCCCCTGCAGACAGTCAACAGTCTCATCGGAGGCGCGATAACGCCGCCAACCACCAACGCATTGGGTGGTGTGAGTAACGTCGGCAAGACTGCCGCCGAAGGTGGCTTTAAGTTTGGCGTGATCAAGGATCACTTCGCACTCTTCCTGCGGGCCCTCGATGAGGTTGCTGACACAACCGTCATCGCCCGACCCAAGGTCATGTGCCTGAACAGGCAGAAGGCGGAGATTCTCGTTGGTACTCGTGTTGCGTACCTGTCTACTACGCAGACTGAGACGACAACGACACAAACAGTCGAGTACCTGGATACGGGAGTCCACCTGGTATTCCGCCCATACATTGCGCCTGACAATATGATTCGTATGGAACTCTATCCCCGGCTATCAGAAGCCGTGCCGCGACCTATCTCAGATATCAATGGCAACCAGGTTGATGTTCCCGACGAGAATACATCCGAGATCTTCACCAATGTCCGTGTTCGAGATGGTGAAACATTGGTGCTTGGTGGGCTATTCAGGGAGCGTACTCGCATCAAGCGAGACCAGGTGCCGTTGCTCGGTGATATTCCAATTGCTGGAGCGGCATTCACTGGCCAGGAAGACAGTGTTGTCCGTGAGGAAATCATCTTTATGCTCACGCCATCCATCGTTCGAGATGAACGTCTTTGGGAAGCGGGCAAGGATGGTCTCGAGATTCTGGATGCCGTACGAGTTGGTGTTCGTTCCGGGCTTCTGCCTTTCAGTAAAACCCGCATGACGGCCAATTACAACCGCGATGCCCTGGAAGCTTATCGAAACGGCGAATTGGATCTGGCATTGTTCTATGCCAACAATTCACTGCGACTGGATTCGACACAACCGGAGATGCATCGATTGCGATCGACATTCTCTTCCGAAGCTACGGATAAGGCGTGGGAGAATTCCCTCCATCAACGCATCCTGATGCGAGAGTTGGAATTCGTACCGGCCAACACACTGGATCCAGAACCAACACCAAACTTCGATACGGATGAGGCACCTTCCCATGAGTTGCCGGAGGATCCGGGCACTGAGAAGCAGGCTGCTGCCGTTGTTGAACCACAAAGTCACGACGAGATCGTTCATAGTTTGAACCAAAGCCTGGCGGGTGCTGCATTTGGTGGGGGCACGAAAACAACGGCGGCAACCACATCCACTGGTGAAGCCATGGCCGTTGCTGAACCGAGCGCAGATGAGGAGTGAAAGGAATCACCATGCATCGCTTGCTGATTGTCACAACATTTCTTTTCCTCATGATCTTGCTCAATGCCTCTTGCGTCTCTCAAAGGGGCAAGGAGATGCGCGAGCAGGCCTATTCTCGAATGGATCAGGTGAATGCGGGCTTGCTCAATGAACAGGCGACAACCGCGTTCGAAACTGGTCAACTTGACAAGGCAATGAACCTCGCCGACCAGGCCGTGGATCGTTTTCCCAAGGGTTCAGCTCATCATGTCATTCGAGGACGGATCCTGATGGAGCTTGATCGTTTGGCTGAAGCGGAGCGATCGCTCCTGAAAGCGATTGAGCTCAACGAAGACGAAGCGGATGCCTTGTATTTTCTTGGCGTCGTATACGAGCGTCTGTCCAGGGACGATCTCGCACATGATCACTTCATCAAGGCATCGAGCATGGAACCCGGCAAGCTTCAGTTCCTGATGGCCTCTGTGGAATGCTTAATGTCACAGGGGCAACTAGAAGAAGCCGAATCGCTTCTCAAGGAACGCTTCGGTGGATTCGAACACAATGCGGCATTGCATCACCTGCATGCACAGTTGATGGTGATGCAGGGTCGAGCTGATGACGCCTCTTCCTCTTACGAGATGGCGAGCCTCTTGGCACCAGAAGATGTGGATCTCCTGGGTGAGTGGGCGAGGTTGCAGCATCGACAAGGTGATCACATGGGCGTGTTGGCCAGCCTGGATGAGCTGCGTCAACTTCACAAGGTTGATCCGCCTGTTGACCTGCAATTGATCGAGGCCCGTTCATTGGCCACGGCGGGGCGTGAATTTGAAGCCCGGACCATCTACCTGGAGTTGATCGAGACCTACCCCGATCGCCTGACCATGTGGCATGAGTTCGGGTGGTTCTCCTGGGAGATTGAAGACTGGCGATCCTTGGATCGTTGTGGACAACGCCTGGAGGCCGCTGGTGACCCCAGCATCCAGGCCAGGCTCTTCCTGGCCGTGACGGCCCGGGAGGATGACTCGCTGGATGAGGCCACAGAGATCCTGAGGGGCATCCTGGAGGACGCTCCTGAGGATGCCATGGCCAATGCCCTCCTGGCAGGGGTCTGCCTGCGCCAGGGGAATAGTGCAGAAGCACAAAAAGCAAGGGAAGTCGCGGTCAAGTCGGCCCCTACGGGGACCGATGGAACGCGGGTGACGGGAATCCTGGGCAACGGCCCATAACACCCTCCTCGTCATCCCGTTTCCGAGCGACCCATGAAGACCCTCCTCACCATGGCACTCGGGAGCCTTCTCCTCGCGGCCCTAGTCGCCATCATGGCGACGCTGATGGTCTCGGGGTGGGGTCGTCTCCCGATCGACCGAGCAGACTGGACCATGCTCGCCTTTGGGCTCGGTGCATCCACCTGGGCACTGTTGCTCGTGGTGTGCCTGTTCACCGCACGAGTCTGTGATGCGGTCATGACATTCTCGGACCGTCTTGGTGAGGCGGAGCCATGCACCATTCCACGGACGCCTATCTGGATGCGTCCTCTGATGCGTGCCCTGGCCCGAGTCCAACAATCCGTGATGCAGCGAGAATCCGTCTGGCGGACCCGTGTTCGTGATCTGGAAATCCGAGAGCGGATTGCAGATTCTGATCGTGCCCGGGCTGAATCTGTCTTGGGTGTGATGAGAGAAGCGGTCATTGTCACGAACGCATTCGATGAGATCGTGCATGCCAACGCTGCTGCGGGTCAACTTCTTGACTTCGATATCACGTCCGCCAGTCGTCGACCTCTTTCAGAGGTTGTGAATGATGAACGACTGTGTCATTTCGTCAGTGAGATGCGGGAATAATCTGGCGGACCTCGCCAGATCGATCACGTGATCGAGCATGGCGACGAACCAGTCAACTGTGTGGCGATGTTGTCCACGCTTCAAGATGCGAATGCGGAAGTATCGTCCGTCGTTACCGTGCTTCACGATATGACACGTGAACGCGAAGTCGCTCAACTCAAGAGTGAGTTCGTTTCCAAGGCTAGCCACGAATTGCGCACGCCGCTCTCGTCGGTTCAGGCCTATGTTGAAATGTTGGTTGATGGAGAAGCAACGGATGAGGCTTCAAGGCAAGAGTTCTATGGCATCATCCAGGCAGAAACTGATCGCCTCAGCCGCTTGGTTGACAACATGCTCAATATCAGTCGCATCGAAGCGGGCATCGTCCGCGTCGAACGTGAATCGGTGGATTTCGAGTGTCTTATCGATCGTGCCGTCCAAACCTTGGAACCCCAGGCACGTGGCAAGCGGATCACGATTCATCGTGAATTGGCACCTGTTGACCTTCACGCCTTAGGTGATGGCGACATGCTGTACCAAGTCGTCGTCAACTTGTTGTCCAATGCCATCAAGTACACCCCCGAGGGTGGACGCGTCACGATCTCTGCAGATTCAGATCACCTGGAACGGTGTGTCCATGTGTCCGTGGCCGATACCGGCTTGGGTATTCCGCCCGGTGACATCGATCGCGTATTCGAGAAGTTCTACCGTGTTGAGAACTACAAGCGTGTTGCGAAGGGGACTGGCCTGGGCCTGAACCTCTGTCGCCAGATTATTGAAACGCTACACGGCGGCCAAATTGGCCTCGAGTCTCGCTTGGGACTCGGTTCACGATTTTGGTTCACCGTACCTATGAGTCTTGAGTCCGAGCATGAGCGAGAACACAGGGCGGTAGCCGCCTAGGAGTTGTCCATGTCTGCACGAATCCTCGTCGTTGACGATGAAGCCCACATCCTGCATGTGCTATCCCTCAAGTTGCGGAATGCAGGCTATGAAGTCCTCACCGCAGGTGATGGTGAAGAAGGACTACACGTCGCGACGGCGGAGTCACCGGATTTGATCATTACGGATCTCCAGATGCCCTACATGACCGGCATTGATCTTTGCCAGGCCCTGTCCGAACGACAGGTCACCCAGGCAATCCCTGTGATCATATTGACGGCCCGTGGTTACGCACTCTCCGATGGAGACTTGGCTACGGGCAACATCAGGGAAGTTGTCAGCAAGCCATTTAGCCCAAGGCTCTTGATCCAGATGGTGCAATCACTGCTTGACGTGAACACGATGACTGGAAGGGCGAACGCAGCATGAGTATTCTCTCGACCATTCGAACTCGTGCGCAAGTGACGACTCTGGAGCAACGGCTTCGAGAGATCGGCCTGGTGCTTATGCAGTGTGATCGTGCTGGTCAGTGTACCCCGCGTCGATCCGCGCAACGCGACTGGCTCTGTGATTTGATCCATCGTTCACCGTTGGTGACGCGTATGCTGCCTACGGCAACCGAACAGTGGAATAAGGAAGAGCAACCTACGCCTTTCGAGGCCGTACCGGGCCTTTGGTTGGCTGCCGTTCCTATCCAGGAGCGACGTGAACGTACCGGCTACGTCATTGCCGCCATACCCACCCTTGAACTTGGATCTTCAGAGCAGTTCAACGCCATGTGCCAGTCAGCGCGATTGGATGTCTTGATGGCGAGTCGTATGCTGCAGGGTATTGATCCACCAGTTCGAACGGAAGTGTCTCGCTTATCGGCGATGTTCCGGTTCAGTTGGCATGATCAACAGGTCATTGATTCACACACCGGCACCTTGGAAGAAGTCGGTCGTGAACTGGGTGAGTCTTACGAAGAAATCAACCTTCTCTACACGGTGATCCAAGGCATGACGGTGGTGGAACGGCCCGATCGTTTCATTGCCTTTGCCTGCGAGGAATTGCTGCACACGCTGCCGTATCGGTGGATTGCTGCCTGGGTTCATCCCAGGGGTGTTGGTGGCTCGCCGGAGTTGATCGTTGCGGGAACACCCGGACGATCACGATCGAACATCGAGTCGGCGGCTTCCACATTGGCGAGCATGATGGATGACAGCGCAACCTGTGTTGTCGCCGGTCATCCTGTGGCCGGTTCGATCTTGTCAGACCTGGGTGCTGCAGCGATGGCACATCCCATCTGCCGTGATGGGCGTGTCCATGGAATGCTCGTCGCTGGTGACAAGGAAGGCACGGATTCGGCAGCTTCGTCAGTTGACATGAAGTTGCTTGGTGCTGCCGCTAGCCACATGGCCATCTTCCTCGAAAACGCTGGCTTGTACGAGGATCTCAACGCGATGTTCCTGGGCACGCTGGAAGCCTTGACCGCTTCAATTGATGCCAAGGATCGCTACACCTGCGGTCATTCACGACGTGTCGCCTTGCTCACACGACAACTGGCGCACGCTGCTGGCCTTGACGAAGCAACCGTGGCTCGGATGCATATTGCCGGGCTTGTCCACGACGTGGGCAAAATCGGTGTTTCCGAGCAGTTACTGTGCAAGCCAGGTGATCTGACCGAAGCAGAATATGCAGCCATTCGCGAGCATCCTCGCATCGGGTACCGAATCTTGCGTGATATCCCTCGGTTCGAGGACATTCTCGACGGGGTTCTTTACCACCATGAACGTTGGGATGGGGCCGGCTATCCGGAGGGGATAGCTGGCGAGGACATTCCCCTGGTGGCCAGGCTGATCGCGTTGGCAGATGCTTTCGATGCAATGTGTTCAACACGCACGTATCGATCTGCGATGAATGAGAACCAGGTTCTGGCGGAACTCGCCGACGGTGCCGGTCGTCAGTTTGATCCCACGCTTGTTCCGTTGTTCCTGGAGCTTGACTTCACCGCCTATCAACGGATGGTGGACGGTCACCAGGTGGCAGATCGAAGGGAAGCAGACACTTCCGTACTCCCTGAGGAGCCGACACAATGAAAATGGAATGGGAACAGCACAAGCGAGGCGCCGTTCTTCACCTGACCGGTGAGTTCACCATCGACGATACCGAGTCGATGCGACGTCGGTGTCGCCAATGGATTGATGAATCGAAGACTGGATTGATCGTGGAGTGTGTTTCTCTCGACCGACTCGATTCGGCCGGCTTGGACGCACTGCTTTGGCTCCAGGAGGAACTGGACCGGCGTGGATTGGCGATGCGCATCGTCAATCTGGGTGGGCAACCCGGCATTGCGATGTCGGTGACCCGCCTGGATCGCCGGTTCCAGATGAATGAGACCATCGAAGCAGCTGCTCGACAAATTGGTGGGGCCCGATGGGGAGGGCAGGCAGCATGACCAGCACACGATTTGGAGCTGTTGAAGCACTTCCACGTTTGCCCTTGGGCGAGATGTTGTTGCAACGAGATCTCCTGACGCAGGAAGATCTCGATCGGGCCCTGGAACACCAGGCCCAAGGCGGACATCAGAAGCTTCTTGGAGAAGTACTCGAGCAATTGGGACTCGTGACGGAGTCATCTGTCCTTGAGGTCATTGCGGAAGGCTATGGCGTTCCGTTCGTCGACCAAGTGGCTCGCGTTGCTGACCCTCGTGCGTTGGAAGCCCTTCCTCGTGAATTCATTGAGGAACATCGGATCCTTCCGCTCTTCCTTGTGCGTGAGACGCTCACCGTGGCGGTTTCTGAGCCCGCAAATCTTTATCTCGTCGAGGAGATCGCTCGTATCTCCGGGTACGACATCAAGATCGCTGCGGCAACGCGAACCGACATCGAGTCAGCACTCCAGTCTTACCTGCCCGCAGCCAATGTCTTTGTCATTGACGACATCTACGAGGACATTGACGAGCAGGATTTCAGCATCATTGAGCGTCAGGTGACCGAGATCGCTGACCTCGAGGAGGTCGCTGGTCACGGTCCCGTCGTCAAACTCGTGAACTACATCATCTTTACGGCCGTGCAAGAGCGTGCTTCGGATATCCACATCGAACCGGATCACCAGAGACTTCGCGTGCGCTACCGCGTGGATGGTCGGCTCTACGAGAAACTCTCCCCGCCGTACAAGATGCACGCGGCGATTGCGAGTCGTGTCAAGATTATGAGTAACCTCGACATCTCGGAACGTCGGGTTCCACAGGATGGCGATTTCAATGTGATGCTCGAAGGTCGTCCCATCGACCTGCGTGTTTCAACAATGCCCGGGAAGCACGGCGAGACAATCGTCATCCGGATTATCGACAGTCACAACAACAGGCTGTCCATGGATCAACTCGGCTTCAGTGGCGAGACGCTCGAAGCTTGGCAGGATGTTGTTGATCAGCCCAACGGTGTGGTGCTGGTCACTGGACCAACCGGTTCTGGTAAATCAACAACTCTGTACTCGGTTCTCTCGATGGTCAATTCCCAGGAGATCAACATCTCCACGATCGAGGATCCCATCGAGGCCAAGATCCCAGGCATTAACCAGGCTCAGGTCAATGACCGTGCTGGTTTTACATTTGCACGTGCCCTTCGATCCATGCTGCGACAAGACCCAGATGTCCTCATGGTCGGCGAGGTTCGCGATGGTGAAACAGCGGGCATCGTGACCCAGGCAGCCTTGACCGGTCACCTGGTGTTCTCAACCTTACATACCAATGATTCCGTCAGCGCTGTCACGCGCCTAGGCAATCTGGGCCTGGAGCCCTATCTCATTGCTGCCACACTGCGCGGTGTATTAGCGCAGCGACTCGTGCGGAAAATCTGTCCGCACTGCAAGGACACGTGGACACCTGATGAGCGTATCGCCGAGGCTTTGGCACGGTCTGGTTGCCAGTGGGACACGCTGTACCGAGGTGCTGGTTGTGGTCGGTGTCGGCAGACGGGCTTTGCTGGCCGGATCGGAATTTTCGAACTCCTTGTTCCCGATGGGACGGTATTGGATGCCATCGCTTCGGGTGGAACATTGCAGGATCTCCGAGCCCTCGTGGAGGGACGAGGGTTCAGGAGCCTGCGACAAGATGGTCTTGAGAAAGTCTGTAATGGTCTGACAACCCCCGAGGAAGTCCTTTCAGCGACGAGCCTGTGATGAATGCAGCCAGTACCTATGCCTATCGCGCTCGCGACCAGCACGGCCAGCCCGTGACCGGAACACTGAGTGCTGAATCACCCGAGAAGGTGGCTTCTCAGCTCCGAGTTGATGGCCTGGTTCTGACCGGGCTGCGCGACGCTTCTGCCAGTGCGCAAGTGCAGGCAGATGTGTTATTGGTGCAGGCACGCCAGCGAGCACGACGTGTTCGTCGAGGCGATGTCGTATCCATGTGTCAGGAACTGGGCGTCATGATCGAATCGGGCGTGACGCTATCAGAAGCCTTGTCCGCTGTGACTGCACAGGCCAAGCGTCCCGAATTCCGATCGGTTATGGCAAGCGTCACAGATGAAGTCTGTGGTGGTATGCCCTTCTCCGAAGCACTGGCTCGTCGCGCCCGAATCTTTCCACCTGTCATGGTGAGCCTGGTTCGGGCCTCGGAAGCTTCGGGCACGATGGCTGAGATGCTCCTTCGCATCGCCGAGTACCTCGGTGCCGAGGAAAAGACAGCTCGCCAGGTCCGTGGTGCCTTGATCTACCCGGCCTTCATGTTCGGGACAGGTGCTGTCGTCGTGCTGTTCATGATGATCTTCATCCTGCCTCGATTTGCGAAGATCTACGAGATGCGATCAGCCAGTCTGCCCGGCCCGACGCGGATCCTGATGGGTCTTGGAGAATTCGTCAGTACCCAGTGGATGTACTACCTGCCAGCGATTCTGGTCAGCACGATCATCCTGGTGCTCTGGCAGCGTAGTCCGCAGGGTACCTGGGTACGGGACTGGCTCAAGTTGCATGTCCCCGGGCTTCGTGATGTGTTTAGGAATCTTTATCTGACGCGTGCCTCGCGGACGATGTCGACACTGCTGGCAGCCGGTGTGAACTTGCTGGATGTCATCGCAATTTGTCGGAGCATCACGGGCAACCGTGTCTTCAACCGTGTCTGGTCTGACATGGAAACCCGTGTGCGGGATGGTTTGCCCTTGAGCACAGCCTTCACAGAGTCGGCAGAGATGCCTCCCAACGTGTCCTCGATGGTTACGGCTGGTGAGCGCAGTGGCCGCTTGCCGGAAGTCATGGAAAAGGTCGCGACGTTCTCTCAGGAACGATTGGAATCATCCGTGAAGAAGGCCACCACGATGATCGAACCGATCATGATCATCGGCATGGGCTTACTGGTGGGTGCCGTGGCGTTGGCACTGCTGCTACCGATCTTCAAGATGGGTGGTGTCGTGGCTGGTTGAGCCGAATCCATATAGAAGGATTGATTCCCGCCCCTGCGTTCACCTGGACGTGGGGGTGGTTCGTTCAGGACCGCCGCCTGGTTCCGATCAGCAGCGCTTCAATGGGACGAACTGAATGAGTGGTTCCACGACAACATGCATGACATTCACATGGAGCAAACCACGGAGGAGTTCTTCATGTGCTGGTGTGCTGTTGCCATACACATTGAGCGATGGCGTGTGCACTGCAATACGATGCAGCCGAATAGCTTGCTGGCATATAAGCCAACAGGATGGGCGGCCTATGAAGGTCACGACCCGGCAGATACCCTTGAACTGCACTCAAATCCGTTTTCTGGGAATGTGCTTGCTGGTCTCAGTTCTCCATTTTAAGTTACGGTCTTGAGAATCAAGGGGAGTGGGATCCATGGACAGAGTATGCACTTTGGTCGTAGTCGTCATGATGCTCTTGGCGACCTCTTTGGCGTCCGCCCAGGCTGGCACCGTCTACTTCGTCGATGAGAACGGAGATGACTCAGGCACGGGGTCCTATTTAGATCCGTTTGAGACGATTCAGCACGCGATCGATCAGTGTGTGAGTGGAGATCAAGTCCATGTGAATGAGGGGGATTACAACGACTACTTCACGGTGCCCGACATTGAGCTTACGATCAGTGGCGATGGCATGCACCAGACGCGTATTGGTCGCGGTTGGCCAAACAGTTTCGACATCATCACGCTTGAACAGGGCTCCCAGGACCGCCAGTTCCGGGACATGCAAATCGATGGACACGGTGATAACGACAACACGGCGGTTCGATTCAATGAATCGGACAATGTGACATTTGACGACGTACTGTTCGTTGACTGGGACGATCACCTGAAGATCACTGGGTCGAACATCTCATTCATCGACTGCCAGTTCGCTGACGGGACCCACTTTTCAAGGGGAGGTGCTGTAAGAATCGAGCAAAATGGAAGTGCTAGCTTTACAGAGTGTCTCTTCTATGACTGCGAGGCGAGAGTCGACAGCAACTTCAATCCTGCACGTGGAGGCGCCGTGGCCGTCGAGGGGAGCGCAACGTTCGTCGAGTGCACGTTTGAGGACAACTACTCCGCTGGTCATGGTGGTGCCGTCAGCGTCGGGGGGAGTGGGTCTGAGGCGTCCGCGAATGCCAGTTTTACCAACTGCACCTTCGCGAACAACAGTGCCATCGAGACGGGCGGTGCCTTTTGGGCATGGAGAGGATCCGTAAGTTTTACGGGGTGCACATTTGTCGGCAATAAGGCGGACACCGGCGGACTCTTTGAGGGAGAGGCAGATGGCGGTGCTGTGTCACTCCAGAGCGGCACATCCTGGTTCACCAATTGCATCTTTGATTCCAACTCCGCCGCATCTTCGTTCGGTTCTGGTAGCGGTGGAGCAATGTTCATCACGGTAGACGAATTCGTCACGGATCTGAACGCAACTCTTGACGGGTGTGTTTTCCGAAACAACTCGGCCGATCTGGTGCCGACCAACGATCTATATGCGACAGGTGGAGCCATTTGCGTTCGAACACCGTCGCTGGCGGCGAATCTCACGATTCGCAACAGCACATTCATAGGCAATGTCGCAAACAGACTCGGCGGGGCCGTGTCGGCGCTTGGGGGAGATGTCTCCATCTCTGACTGTGTTTTCTCAAACAACCAGACAGATGAGTCGAGTGGGACTTTGGCACCCGGTATCTATGTCGACAAGATGGATGGGGATCCTGTTAACTACGATACCGTGACCCTGCAGAACACCACGCTCTGCGGCCAGTCGCCTCAACTGTATGCCACAAGTCATGGAGATCTTCAGATCGGTGAGGGAGTACATGACAATGATGAACAATGCGATCTCGACTGCAATGACAATGGCGAAAACGATTTGATTGATATCGCGCTGCTGCCGTTTCTCGATTTGGACAACAATGGTTTGATCGACGACTGCCAGGTGGCTGGCGGTGTCGGAGATTGCAATGACGATGGCGTGGTTGACAGCATTGCCTTAATGTTTGGTGCCCAAGACATGTCCGATGACTTTGAGGATCCCCCCGCTAACCATTGGCTTGCGCACATGGAGCAAGAGCTCGGCTGGCTGGCCTGGATTGATCCTGGAGCTGTCAACACTCCATTCATCGACTGGCGGAAGGATGAGTGGATCGACCAAACCGAAAACATCCATGGCCCGCCCGATGCCAACGGACTTCGGCCGGGCACAAAGCTCATCTGGCTTGGCGAGAATGACAACGAGGGTGGCCCGCTCACTATGACGGACTATGAGGTGTCTGTGCAAATGTGGTCGGGTGACAACGACTTCTATGGCATCTGTCTGCGCATGGTCTCACCAGACACGTGTTACATCTTTGGTGGCTCCAAGCAAGAGAATTTCACTGCCGTATGGAAGGTTGTCAATGGCGAGTCCAGGGTGTTGTGGTCGCAGAACCACCCGTGGTTCGACCAGGGAACACAGCGCCGCACGTGGGTGTTCCGCGTAATTGGCGACACCATCTACGCTTCCATCGACGGTTCGAACTTTGCGCCGGTGGTGGATTCGGCGACGGACATGTCGTTCAGCAGCGAGTCAACACACATTCCGCGTGGAACGATTGCATTCTGGTGTTCCGGGAACGACGAAGCGAATTGGGACAATCTGCAGATTACGGATCTACGGGATTCAAACTACTTGTCAGACTGCGATTCCAATGATCAACCTGATGGCTGTGACGACGACTATGACGGCGACGGCACGATTGATGCCTGCGACGAGGACATGGATGGAGACGGCGTAGCAAACGATCAGGACGCCTTCCCGCAAGACCCGGCCGAGTGGGTTGACTCCGACGGCGACGGTATCGGCGACAACGCCGATCCGGACGATGACAACGACGGTGTCGGCGATGCGGATGACGCCTTTCCCTATGACCCGACCGAGTGGTCTGACGCCGACGGTGACGGTATCGGGGACAACGCCGATCCGGACGATGACAACGATGGCATTGACGACATATGTGATGTGAACGTCACAGGTGGTTCTGACTGTGATGCCAACGGCATCGATGACACTTGTCAACTTGTCTATGTGTCCGATGAGTTCACTGATGGCGATCTGGGCGGATGGGAAGTTTCGGTAGACCCGGCCGTTGGCGGCACGCCGAACTGGCAGGTCCAGTTCAGTTACGTCTTCGAGAACAGCAACATCTTTGCCGATCAAGAGGAATCGGGCTACTGGCCCGGCACACAACTCATCTGGAGCGATGGGCCACATGTGCGGACAATGGACTTTTCGCTTGATCTCCTCAACGGTGACAACGATCGCTTCGGCGTGGTCTTCGGCTGGCAGGACTCGGGCGATTGCTACATCTTCTCGACCGAGAGGCAAGAATCGGAGTCAGCGCTCTATCGTCGTGTGGAAGGGGTGACGACGAAGATTGCCTTCGACGACGACGAGTATCTCCCCCAGTGGAACTGGAACAACCTTCGGGTGCATGTTGATGATGACTACATCCGCATCTACGTGAATCACTCGTCAGATCCGCTGTTCGAGGTGGAGACCAACGAGCACAACATGTTGCCCGCCGGCAAGGTCGGTTTGTATCAAAGTGGATCAGATCACGTTCAGTTTGACAATGTCATCGTAGAGTTTATCGACGACCTTGATGGTGATGGCACGATCGATCCCTGCGATGAAGACATCGATGGAGATGGATACAACAATGATGTCGACTGGGCGCCGCTTGACCCGACCGAGTGGGTGGATACAGATGGTGACGGCATTGGTAACAACGCCGATCCTGATGATGACGGTGATGGCATTGACGATGGTCTCGACAACTGTCCGTTGCTGGCGAACCAGGACCAGGCAGACTGTGACGAGGATGGCATCGGCGATGTCTGCGAACTGGCTGACGGCACGCAGGTGGATGAGGACGGTAACGGTGTTCCCGATGACTGCGAGACGGTTGATTGTCCACCGGACTTCGACAGTGATGGCGTTGTTGGCATCGAAGATCTGTTGACGATCATCGACCAGTGGGGTCAGGCCGGAGGCGACTGCGATAACGATGGCGACACCGACATCGAGGACATGCTGATCGTCATCGGCTGGTGGGGCCTGTGCCCCTAGGGGTGCCGTCCATAGATAAGGATTGATTCCCGCCCCCGCGTTCACCTGGACGTGGGGGCGGTTCGTTCAGGACCGGCGTCGCCGACGTCCAACCAGAACCGCCATGGGCAGCAGAGCGATGGTTGCCGGGGTTGGAATCCATTGCAGCTCGCCCCAGGCTAGCCAGGAATGGCCAGCGGCATCATGGCCAACAAAGTTGGCACCGAAGCTGGGCAATGCCTGAGTGCCCTCGTAATCCATGATGGTCAACTGGGCAATCAGGACGCGTCCATTGAAGGACTCTCCCTGGGGATCATCCGGGGTGATGAACCAGATGCCGTTATTCGCATCAAGATCTCCGCCGTTTTCGAAGTTGTCCCAATCAATGCCGACGTTCATGAGGGCATTGTTCTCGAACGGATCACCCGTCTGGTCCAACGCGCCGATCGTCATGTAACTATCCCATTGAAGGTTGGGCACGGTTGGAAAGAAATCCGGGTTGATTGATGTGGACGTCGGTCCACCAAAGTTGCTCTGGTAGAACTCCGTTCCGATGCCAGGCGTGACGAAGAGGGGTTTGGTGCAAAAACCAAACACACCCTCGATCCGATCGCCTTTGTTGATTTCGGCATAGATCCGAATCGTGTAGTTGGGAACCGTTGTTTCTTCCAGCAGGTTCTGCCCGACCAGTTCGGCGCTTATGTCGATGTAGTCAGCGGCTGCAACACTGGCTAACCCGAGTATCCCGATGATCGAGTAGGTGTATCGTTTCATATCAACCCTCTACCAAGATCATCTATACCCAAGAATGAGTTGGCAAGCAGTTCTCTTCTATTTTTGGCTCAGGCTACTAGTTCAAGCATCGTTGTATCTTCGCGTGAGCGGTGAAACTCCATCCAGTGATGGAGCGCGGCCCGGATCTCTGTGGGCGTTTCCGAAGTTCGAACGGCTTCTTTTAAGGGTTTCACATGCCCCATGGTCTTGGCGTAGCGGGCAATGCCACTACACAACCGATGCATGGCCATACGCTCATTCTGGTATTCCAGGACGAGATCCAGATGCCGCTCAATGATCTGCAACTTTTCAAGCATCGTTGGTTCAGGAAGATCAACGCCATCGACGAGCTTGGCCTTGATGGCCTGGAACATCCACGGTCTCCGCAGTGATCCACGAGCCACCATCACGGCATCACAGCCGGTGAGATCAACCATGTCCTGGGCATCCTGGGCTGATTGGATATCGCCGTTGCCGATTACGGGGATTGAATCGACTGCATCAACGACGTCCGCGATGCCTTCGTGCCTGACTTCACCTTTGAAGAACTGGCGTGTCGTGCGACCGTGAACGGTGATGGCTGCGATGCCAACCTGCTCCAGGCCGCGGGCCAGTTCGGGTCCAACGATGCAGTCGTCATCCCAGCCCAAGCGGATCTTAGCCGTGACTGGAACGCCGGTACGCGGCGTAACCGTTTCTACGATCCTTTCGGCGAGCCGTATCGTCGAACTCGGATCGCACAGCAACAAACTGCCGCCATGCTTCTTGGCGACCTTATCCACGGGGCAGCCCATGTTGATGTCGACGATGACGGCGCCGTGGTCGACTGCCCACAACGCGGCTTCCGGTAGGGGGTCCTGGTCGTTGCCGTAGAGTTGCATGCAGAGGGGTGAGTCGGGTTCACAGGTCGCGGCCAACTTCATCGCCCGAGGGTCCTCACGGAGAATCGAGTAGCAATTCAACAGGTCGGTACTAGCCAAGCCCACGCCCCCGAGCTCCCGGCACAGGAGCCTGAAGGGGAGATCGGTATGCCCGGCCATGGGGGCCAGGAGGGCCGGTGAATCGAGTTGAACGCCGCCAATCTGGAGCATTCCCAGAGTCTATCGGGGGCCTGGGTCCGCCCGCCAAACTGGCAGAAAAGACAGTTTCCAGTGCCCCTCAAGGCCGAGTCCATTGGAGTGAGACCCTTTTAAGACCCCCTGGAGGCTGATTCAGCATGGCATGGTGTGGCATCGGCCTTGCTCTTATTAAAGAGGACGTGGCCCGCGTGGCCACCTGAACTGCATTGAGCCGGCCTGGATGAGCCCAGCGTGGTCCCAGGTCGGAGAAGGAGACCTCTATGTCCAAGATCATCGGAATCGACCTGGGCACTACCAACTCTGTTGTGGCCGTCATGGAAGGCGACCAGCCCAAGGTCCTCATTAATTCGTCCGGAAACCGGACCACGCCATCGGTCGTGGCTTTTACCGACAAGGGTGATCGCCTCGTGGGCCAACCCGCCCGCCATCAGCAGGTCACCAACCCAACCAACACGATTTATTCCATCAAGCGTTTCATGGGACGGCGCCACAACGAGGTGCAGTCCGAGGAGACGCAAGTTCCGTACGCTGTCGTTGGCGGCGGCGATGACCTCGTCAAGGTCGAAGCCGGCGGCAAGCAGTACACACCACCCGAGATCTCTGCGGTGATCCTCCGAGATCTCAAGCAGATCGCAGAGGAATACCTCGGCGAACAAGTGGACAAGGCCGTCATCACGGTTCCCGCTTACTTCAATGACGCCCAGCGGCAGGCGACCAAGGATGCCGGTGAAGTTGCCGGCCTTACGGTCGAACGCATCATCAATGAGCCAACGGCTGCTGCCTTGGCGTATGGACTTGAGAAGAAGACCAATACCAAGATCGCCGTGTTCGACCTTGGTGGCGGTACCTTTGATATCTCCATCCTCGATATCGGGGACGGGGTCTTCGAGGTACTGGCGACCAATGGCGACGGCCACCTCGGTGGTGACGACTTCGACCAGGTCCTCATCGATTACATCGCGGATGAATTCCGCAAGACCGACGGTATCGATGTCCGGCAGGACCAGATGGCCCTGCAGCGACTTAAGGAAGCTGCCGAGAAGGCCAAGTGTGAGCTTTCCCAGCAACTCGAGACAAACGTCAACCTGCCCTTCATTACGGCAGACTCCTCCGGTCCCAAGCACCTTCAGGTGAAGGTGACCCGGGCACGCTTCGAGGAATTGGCAGCACCCCTCTTCCAGCGGCTCATGGAGCCCTGCAAGACAGCACTCTCTGACGCCAAGCTTTCCACGACCGGTGTTTCCGACGTCGTGATGGTTGGTGGTTCCACTCGTATTCCCAAGGTTCAGGAGATCGCTAAGGGAACCTTTGGGACTGCAGAACTGGATAAGTCGATCAACCCCGACGAAGTCGTGGCCATTGGTGCGGCGATCCAAGGTGGCGTACTCCAGGGTGACGTCAAGGACGTACTCCTGCTGGACGTGACACCGCTGAGCCTGGGTGTCGAGACCTTGGGTGGCTTGATGACTCGGCTCATCGAGAAGAACACCACGATCCCGACTTCCAAGAAGGAAACTTTCTCGACGGCATCAGACAGCCAGACTTCCGTGACGATCCACGTGCTACAGGGTGAACGCGAGTTCGCAAAGGACAACCGTACGCTCGGCCAGTTCGATCTCACGGACATCCCATCGGCACCTCGTGGCATGCCCCAGATTGAGGTCGAGTTTGGTATCGATGCCAACGGCATCTTGAATGTCTCGGCCACGGATAAGGCAACGGGTAAGACCCAGAACATCCAGATCACGGGTTCCAGCGGTCTCTCCAAGGACGAGATTGAATCGATGAAGCAGGATGCAGAATCCCATGCCGGCGAGGACAAATCCCGGCGCGAGCTCATCGAAATCAAGAACCAGGCCGAGCAGATCGTTTACGCCACCCGCAAGCAGCTTGAAGAGCATGGCGGCAAGGTGGATGCTGAGATCCGTTCGACCATCGAATCCAACGTTGCCAATCTTGAGGACAAGCTCAAGGGTGACGATAAGGCTGCTATCGAAGCTGCTGTAAAACAGCTCAATGACAGTGCCACGGAACTGGGCAAGGCTGTCTACGAGGCGGCTGCATCCGAGGCACCTGAGTCCGATGAGGGCACCGAGCCCTCGACCAATGACGGCAATGATGATGTCATCGATGCCGAGTACGAGGTCAAGGACGATTCCAACTGACACTCTCCCGCCACCCCTCCAGGGGCGGCAACTCTCTCCCACTGCCACGCCCCGCGACATAGGTCGCGGGGCGTGGCGTTTCATAGCTCCAGTCTTGGCCACATCGTGATTGATCCCTACAATCGATGGTTCACCGATTCACAGGAGCTCCTCATGACCACGGCACCTAGTCGACCCGTCTCCCACTTTCCTGCAGAGGCTGTCATCGGACCTGATCGAATTGACGCCCTGAGGTCGGACTTCCAATCCAATCCACAATGGCGTTTGAGCCAAAACGCGATCACGCAGGTTGGGATTGATGACGTTGCCCTGAACCGCGACATCGTCACATCCACGGACTACACCTTTTCAACACTGCTCGATGATTGGAAGGTCACCAACCAGAAGCATTCTGGACGGTGCTGGATGTTTGCCGCCTTGAATCTGTTTCGGGTGGGGGCCATGAAGGAGATGAACCTGAAGAACTTCGAGTTCAGCCAGAACTACACCCTCTTCTGGGACAAGTTCGAGCGCGCCAACTGGTTCCTTGAGGCCATCATCGAGACAGCCGATCGCGACATCGACGATCGCACGGTTGGATTCCTCTTGGACAGCCCTGTCGATGATGGCGGGCAATGGAATATGTTCGTGAATATCGTGCGTAAGCACGGATTGGTCCCCAAGTCCGTCATGCCCGAGAGCAAGGCATCCTCGAGTACTGCGCGAATGAACGGCATCCTGGTCTGGTACTTGCGAAGCTACGCCCGTCTGCTTCGCGATAGCCTGGCCGGTGGAGGATCGGTCGAAGCCGCTCGCGTCATGAAAGAGGGCCAGTTGGCCGTGATCTGGCGGATCCTTTGCATGCACCTGGGCACCCCGCCCACGGAATTTAATTGGCAATGGAACGATAAGGATCGTGAGTTCCATCGTGATGGCATGATGACACCCCAGCGCTTTGCCGAGAAATACGTCACCATTGATTTGGACAACTACATCTGTCTCGTGAACGATCCGAGGCCCACCAGCCCGACAGGTCGCACGTTCACAGTCGAGTACCTGGGCAACATCGTCGGGGGCGAACCTGTCAAATACCTCAATGTCGAGATGGATGTCATGAAATCAACGACGTCAACAGTTCTCCAAGATGGCGAGCCTGTCTGGTTTGGTTGTGATGTTGGCAAGATGTTCCGTCGAGATATTGGCATCTGGGATACGTCGCTCTACGATTACGAGACGCTCTTTGGATCGCCGCTGGAACTCTCGAAATCTGACCGACTGCTCTACCACCAGTCACTCATGACGCATGCCATGCTCTTCACTGGAGTGGATGTGCATGATGATGGTGTGCATCGTTGGCGTGTCGAGAACTCCTGGGGTGAAGATCGCGTTGGAAAGAAGGGCTTCCAGGTCATGAACGACAACTGGTTCGACCAATACGTCCTGGAAATTGCTGCCCACCAGGACCGGTTGCCAGCGAATCTCAAGGCCGCTGCCGGGGAGGACCCCATCGTCCTGCCTGCCTGGGACCCCATGGGATCCCTGGCCTGAGCCCCAGATATGCCCTGGATGGCTCTCAGGGCTTGCCATTGGACTTGAATCGCTCATACTGGAGGGATTGACCGGATCCGGTTGCGGGATACGTTCGGATGGTTTTGCGTTGGGATTGAATGAGGAGAGCATTGTGACCAACCGCCAATTTCACCGCCCCAGCGGCCTCCAAGGTCTCTGTGTGGCGACCGCCGTTCTTGCCCTGGCTTCCCTTGGACAGGCCCAGGTGCCTATGCCGGTACCGACCGACTACCAGGGAATTCGTATTGTCGAAATCGATGTCCCGGATGCAGACATCCTGAAGCTCCTTCAGGATGAGGGGATGCGCGGTCTGGCGTGTACGCCGGCCCCAGGCGAAGGCCCTTGGTTGCTTGATGCCGATGGGGAAGCGTTGTTGGATGGCCTGGGACTGGACCACCGGGATCTTGTGGCAGATCTTCCAGCCTTCATTACGCAACGCAATGCAGAACGTAGGGCTGCGCGCGCCGCGCGGGGCGGTGACTTCTATGCAGATTTTCGCACGCTGAGTGAATTGAATGCACACCTCGATGAGTTGATCGCAGCGCACCCCGATCTCGTGACACCGATTACCCTCGGTACCAGTCACCAGGGTCGTGACATTCGTGGCGTTGTGATTCGTTCAGGTTCTGATGATGGTCGACCTGCCGTTTTCTTCAATGGCTGTCAGCATGCACGCGAGTGGATCTCGCCTATGACGACGATTTATATCGCCGACCAGCTCGTGCAGGACTATGGGAACGATCCTGCCGTGACCTCGATGCTCCAGAAGATGGAAGTCGTTGTCATCCCGGTCAGCAATCCGGATGGGTACTACTTCACCTACGCACCGGGCGGAGACCGTTATTGGCGTAAGAACCGACGTGATAACAGTGGTTCATGCGAAGGCGTCGATCTGAATCGCAACTGGGGTTCGGATTGGAATGGCGGACAGAGCACCAGCAATGATCCGTGCAGCGACGTCTACGTGGGTCCGTCCTCCATGTCGGAACCTGAGGTCGATGCCCTGGCCGATTACATGCTGGCTCATGGCAATATTCGAGCCCAGGTCGACTTCCATTCGTATTCACAACTGATCCTGGAACCTCGTGGTTACACCACGGTGCCTCCGTCAGATTTTGATGAACTGCATGCGCTTGGTGGCGACATGTCAGATGCGATCGCAGCAGTTCATGGCAAGTCGTATGTACACGACAACCCATGCAACATCCTGTATTGCGCCAGTGGCACGCTGATTGACTGGCCTTATGACACGTATGGATCCAGGGCGTACTGCATTGAATTGCGACCGGGTTCTGGCGATCCTGGCGGATTCGCGCCTCCTCCAAGTGAAATTCAGCCTTGTGCAGAAGAGAACTACCAAGCTGTTTTGGCCATGATGGAATGGGTCGCTTCGCCGTTTTCGATCGAGTTACCCAGTGGTCCGCCCAGTTTGGTTTGGTCGAATGCGACTACGAATTTCTCTGTCCGAATCACCGAGCGTACCGAGGCACCGATTCCATCCGAAGCGAAGATCGCCTGGCGTGGTGATGGCGGGTCCTTCTCCACGGTGACACTTGATTACCTCGGTGGTGAAAACTACTCCGCGAGCCTGCCTGCATTCAGTTGTGACTCGACGCCGGAGTTTTATCTCCTGGCGGAAGGTGATGGTGGTAGTGAAGTCAGCCTGCCTGCCACGGCACCCTCGGATGTCTTTGAAGCGACCCCCGTATCCGACTTGGTTGTGAGTTTCGATGATGACTGCGAAACCGACCAGGGTTGGCAATCGTCGGGGAGTGCCTCCGACGGGTTCTGGGATCGTGGCAATCCGGTTGGTGGTGGTGATCGTGGTGATGCCCCCAATGACGGTGATGGCAGTGGTTCTTGCTGGCAGACAGATAATGTCGATGGCAACTCCGACGTGGACAACGGTGAGGTCATCCTGACATCGCCGATCATGGATGCTTCCGGTTCGGGCAACATCCTGAGCTACTGGCGTTGGTTCTCGAACTCTTCTGGGGCCGCCCCCGGTGAGGACACGATGACGGTCGAGGTTTCCGACAATGCTGGTCTTAACTGGATCGTGTTGGAGATCGTTGGACCAACGGGCTCAGAAGCTTCTGGTGGTTGGTACTTGGTCGAACAGAATCTGGATGCGGTTGCGGGACTGAATCCCAGCAGCAGCTTCCGCCTGCGGTTCATTGTCGAGGATGTGCTCAGTGGTTCGGTTGTCGAAGCGGCTGTCGATGGCATCAATCTCTCCCGAAGCGAATGCGTCGAGGACAACGACTGTCCTGCCGACGTGATCGAGAATGGCGTCGTTGATGTGCAGGATGTCCTGGCGATCCTGGCTGAGTTCGGCAATGTCAATCCGGACTTTGATCTGGATGGCAGTGGAACTGTTGACGTCGCTGACATTCTCATCGTGATCGCATCTTGGGGAGATTGCTGAGCGCCCATTCGAGATTCGATTCGGCGTACACTCGGGCGAGGAGACTATCCATGCCCGACCAGCATCCACTTGACCGTCGTAGCTTGATCGCTGCCGGTGCAGTCGCTGCCGTCACAACCCCATGGCTGATGACTCGTTCCGGACTGGCCGGTCCCAGTACGAGTGCCAACGAGACCATCGGAATTGGTGTGATCGGTCTTGGCATCCGCGGCCGACGACTCATGAGCCAGTTGATGGAACGTGATGATGTCCGCATCGTTGGCGTGAGTGAAGTCGCGGGCCCGCGGTTGCTGGCCGCGATGCAAGCCGTCGAAGCAAAGGATGGCGAGCCTTGCCCTGGATACCTGGATTACGAGGACCTGCTGTCCCGACCAGATATTGATGCCGTGGTGATTGCCACCCAGGATCATGCGCATACCAGGCCTGCCGTGCTGGCGGCTCGTAACGGGATCGACGTGTACTGCGAGAAGCCACTCACGTTGACGATTGCCGAGGGCCAGGCCATTCGCGATGCAGTGCGTGATGGCAACGCAGTTTTCCAAACCGGCTCACAACAGCGCAGTGAGTACGGAGGTAAGTTCCGAGTGGCCTGTGAACACATTCGAAATGGCCGCATCGGACAACTCAAGACGGTCGAGGTGGGGGTGGGTGATCCTCCGACGCCCTGTGATCTTCCCGACGAGGACACGCCGGCCGGCTATGACTGGGAACGTTGGTTGGGCTCGGCCCCACAGCGTGGGTTCAATGCGGAACTGTGTCCAGTAGGCGTGCATGGTCACTATCCACGATGGCGGCAGTACCGTGAATACGGCAATGGCTATTTCGCCGACATGGGTGCTCACCATTACGACATCGCGCAGTGGGCCATGGACACGGATCACACGGGACCCATTCGCATCATTCCACCGGATCGCGTCGAGGGTGAGATGCCCAAGCATGGCCTCATCCTGGAATACGACAATGGAGTCAGCGTCAGCCACGGGGGTCGCAACGGGTGCACCTTCACGGGTACGGAGGGCATGATCTACGTTGATCGAGGCGCCTTGGAGGCATCCGATGAAGCGATCCTGAAAGATCCCGCTGCTGCAGGTGATCTCAAACTGCCCGAGACGGGTGGTCACATGAAGAATTGGATGGACTGCATCCGTTCCAGGAACAAGCCCATCTGTCATGAGGAAGTCGGTCACCGCACAGCATCGGTGTGTCAATTGGCGGTCATCGGTTACGAGGTTGGTGAGCCGTTGACATGGGATCCCAAGGCAGAGATCTTCACGGGCTCCAATGCGTCGATAGCCAATGCCAAGTGTGCACGCCAGGCCCGTGGGCAGTGGGGTATGCCCTCCGCCTGAATCCTTGTACTCAGGCCAGATCGAGGATTCCCGCCAGGCCGATGACGCACGAGACAATGCCGTTGAGTGTGAAGAACGTCAATGCCATTCGCGTTGTGCCCCATCGCCGCACCGTCATCTGCTCGATAAGCAGGAGGAGACAAGCCGCGATGGACGCCCCCAGGAACACGCCCCCCAATCGTTGGTCGAGCACCCAGGCAAGTATGAGTGCGGTACCCGCCAGTACGTGCAGCACACGACTGAACCAAATCGCACCAGTGACACCGAAGCGGGCCGGGATGCTGTGCAGTCGCTCTCGACGATCAACATCGATGTCCTGCAAGGCATAGATGATGTCGAAGCCCGACACCCAGAACAACACCATTCCGGCAATCAGCCAGAGGGCACCCTCGGTGGCCAGTGATTCCGGACGCACAGCGATGGCGGCTGCCAGTGGGCTCCATGCCAACGAAGCACCCAGCCAGAGATGGCAACCCCAGGTGAGCCGTTTCATCACTGGGTAGAGGCATAACCAAGCGAGCACCGGCAGACCCAGTACCAGGGGCCACCAGTTGCCATCCATGAGCAAGAAGAGCAGACAGATCAGCATGAAGACGATCGATGATCCGATCAGCCCGCTCAGGACAGCTCCGGGTGAGGTGTTGCCCGCGGGCAAGGCTCGTCCCGCCGTTCTCGGATTGCGTGCGTCGATGTCACGATCCAACCATCGGTTCGCGAGCATCGCTGCCGTTCGAGCCGCCACCATGGCGGCGACGACCAGAACGAGGTCGATCAAGAGGCGACGTCCCTCGACTCGAAGAGAGGATTCGGCTGGCCAGGCTGCCATGAAGAGCCCAAGCAGGGCAAAGGGCAGGGCGAAGACGCTGTGTGCCAGCTTGATGTCACGAGCGAGTACAACCGTCGTGCTCAGAAGGCCGGTCGGTGCTGGGGCTGGGGTGGTGGTCACGCGTGCATCCTACCTAGCGGGTACCCTGCCCATCCCATGGCAAAGGCAGCAAAGACAGCGATTACACCCACCCGGGCAGAGAACTATCCGGAGTGGTACCAGCAGGTCGTTCGAGCTGCTGACCTCGCAGAGAATTCTCCGGTTCGAGGCTGCATGGTCATCAAGCCTTGGGGGTGTGCACTCTGGGAGAACATGCAGCATGTGCTCGACGGCATGTTCAAGGCCACCGGCCATAAGAATGCTTATTTTCCCCTCTTCATACCAAAGCGGTTCCTTGAGAAGGAAGCCGAGCATGTCGAGGGTTTCGCCAAGGAATGCGCCGTCGTGACGCACCATCGCCTTGAGGCTGGACCAGATGGTGGCTTGGTGCCTGCTGGCGAACTGGATGAGCCCCTGATCGTCAGACCTACGTCTGAGACGATCATTGGCGATGCATTTTCCCGTTGGGTCGAGTCCTATCGTGATCTTCCGCTGCTGATCAACCAGTGGGCGAACGTCGTGCGATGGGAAATGCGTACACGGCTTTTCCTACGCACCTCTGAGTTCCTCTGGCAGGAAGGCCATACGGCTCACGCCACCGAGGAAGAGGCACGCGAGCACACGATTCGTATGCTGAATGTCTATGCAGACTTTGCACGGGACACCATGGCGATGCCGGTGCTGACTGGCGAGAAAACAGCAGCTGAGCGATTCCCTGGTGCCATTCAGACCTACTGCATCGAGGGCATGATGCAGGACCGCAAGGCATTGCAGGCGGGAACCTCCCACTTCCTTGGGCAGAACTTCTCGAAGGCCCAGGACATCGTGTTCCTGGATGAGAACGGTGAGCGGCTTCATGCCTGGACAACATCCTGGGGCGTATCCACTCGACTCATCGGCGGTTTGATCATGACACATGCTGATGATGACGGATTGGTGCTGCCACCTCGCTTGGCACCGGTGCACGTGGTGATCATGCCCATTACTTTTAAGGCCGATGAACCGGACAAGATCATGAACTACTGTCACAAGTTGGCTGATGATCTACGCGTCCAGGCATTTCACGGAAGAGCCTTGGAAGTAGAAATTGATGACCGCGATATTCGCGGCGGTGAAAAGAGTTGGTCTTGGGTCAAGAAGGGCGTGCCTATCCGTGTAGAAGTAGGCCCTCGTGATATGGCGGCTGACTCGGTCTTTGTCGCTCGACGTGATCGTTCTCCCAAGGACAAAGAGAGCGTGCCTCGTGCAGAATTCATCACCAACATGACCTCTCTGTTGGAGGAGATCCAGCAGGGAATGCATGATCGGGCCTTGACCTTCCGTGAGGAAAACACAAAGGCCATCGATACAGAGGCCGACTTCCGAGATTTCTTCGCTGCACCAAGTGGGGAGCCAACACCAATCCATGGCGGGTTTGCGTTGACCCACTTCAGTGGTGATGTTGAACTGGAAGAGAAGATCAAAAACGAAATGGGCGTCACGGTTCGCTGCATTCCCATGGAGGAAAGCGAGCCTGGAACGTGCCCATTCAGTGGACAACCCAGCCCTCAAAGGGTGGTATGGGCCAAGTCTTACTAGGCATCAGGCGTTCCGATCGCATCTCTTGAGAGCGATCGCTCTTCCTGGGCTCCTGGGAGACTCGTGGGGGTCTTTATAGGACACAGGTCTTCCTTCAAGAAGGGATCAGGGTCCCTCCGATAGGGTCCTCTTGAGCGTTGTGCCTGTCGGCTGGGAAATCGACAGGAACAACTGGGAACGCGTCGTTGAGGAGGTAGTCTGACATCATGGAGATCAGTGGGCCATACCCGTTTCGGGCGGCGGCCGCGTACCAGCCTGGTCGCGGTGTGCAGCAGCCAGGTCAGGTTCGGATCAACGCGATCCGACCGACGGAGGCCACGCCAACTGTTGGTCCAGTGTCGTCGAATCCCATCGATCGTTTGGTGGCAGCTCGTGTGCCGATGGCCATGGAATTCGATACCCAAGCGATGACACCCGTGCGAAAATCAGATGCGTATCAACTCTATACGAGGGATGCGGATCGGATCGAGGCAGCCACTGGTGTTCATCGAGGCCGAATCGTCGATCTCAAGGGTTGAGGT
>JAYZAT010000055.1:0-5915 GCA_036339555.1 Planctomycetota bacterium | reverse complement strand
GTGTCATGCCTCCCGCACAATTATGTTCAGTTCCAACCAAGGCCAGTTCATGGCTGACAAGTTGACCAGGTTCGCGGCCGCCTCGTGTGTCGAAGACCAGGCGGGTGCAACCACCTCGCGAAGGCGCGATTCCACCATCTTCTGTCTGGCCCAGGTCATAGATCCTGCTCTTATCAATCTTGTCAAGCCTTTGCAGGTCAGGATCAAAGGGGCCGATGCATCGATGCCCAGGGGAGATCTCGTGATTGCGGATGATGATGGTTGTGCCATCCGGTCCGAGGCATGTTCCCATGCCATCATGCTTCCCGGGAACGAGCACACCGTCATTCATGGTGTCCCCAGCGATCGATATGACCTGGTAGGAGAACCCCTTGGGAAGATCGATGACGGAGTCAGGATCCGGCTGCAACGGTCCATAGCCAGGCATCGCGAGTTTGTGCAACCAGTCGGCCTGGAGCGTTCCCTCCAGAAGCTGTCCCAGCCCTGCGAATCCAATAGACGTCGCAGCGGATCTTCGTATGAACTGGCGTCGGTTATATCGACGGGGTGTCATGGCGAGGCAGGCTCCATTCCAGGCAGCCATTGTGACTTCGCTGGATGCAACGGGCTCCGGTAAAGACCATACGCCACCGGAATCGGTGCCGGAAGCGTCTTGGAACAGTATCCCTCGAAACAAGAACAAGTTGTTTACGTGGCAGGAATCCTGTTGATCCTTAGGCCCTCCGCTTTGACCAAGGTCAGGCGTCTGGTCAACAAAGAAGCCCTGAGCGTATTCAGGAAGGGCCTAGGAGATCATTCGTGATCTGGTCGACCGAGGAGCAGCCGCACAGGGCCATACCACGGTCGAATTCATCCTTGAGCATTGACCAGATGTGGGCGACTCCGGCCTCTCCTCGTGCTGCGAGGCCCCACAGGATGGGACGTCCGATGAGGGTGGCGTCGGCGCCAGCAGCGAGGGCCTTGATGACATCGGTTCCTCGGCGGATGCCGCCGTCAACCCAGACCTCGGCCCGTTTGTCTACGGCTTTGCATACGGCTGGAAGAACATCAAAGGTTGCCGGGGAGGTATCCAGTTGGCGACCACCATGGTTCGAGACGATGACACCAGCGACACCCGCCTCTACGGCCCGGACCGCATCATCTGGTCGGCACACCCCCTTGACGAGCAGGGGTAAGTCCGTGATGCCTCGCAGCCATTCGACATGTTCCCATCGCAATCCGGGATCCAGATGTTCGTGGCAGAACTCAGCAAGTCCCGAGCCACCTTTGGACGAGAAGGACAGTGTGTCATCAGCCATCAGGTTTCGGATCTCCATGTTCTCGGGAAGTGAGAACTGATCACGAACATCGTTCTCGCGGTTTCCCCAGACCGGTGCATCGACTGTGAGGACGATCGCCTGGCAGCCGGCAGCTTCGACTCGGCGTACGAGGTCGCGACTGACTTCACGATCTCGGTATAGGTACAGTTGAAAGAGAAGCGGGCCCGTAGCTGCGGCCGCGACTTCTTCTACGTCGACCGTGGACAAACTGCTCAAAACCATGGCGGTGCCAGCAGCAGTGGTCGCTCGCGCGGTAGCCACCTCACCAACGTCATCGGCCAAGCGATGGAAAGCAGTTGGGGCAGCAATCACGGGCAGTGAAATATCGTGACCGAGGATGCTGGTGGTACTTGAACGGTTCGCCACATCTGCCAGGATCCGGTAGTGGAGCCGGGCACGACCCCAGGCAGCCTCGTTCTCACGGAGGGTAATGGCGTCATCTGCCCCGCTGGCGTAGTAGCCCCAGGCCATCTCCGATAGGCCTGCTTGGCCCCTAGGAGCGTATTCACGAAGATTCAATGGATCTGATTCATTCATTCTGGCCGGTCTTTTCTTGGAGGGAGGTCTTCTGGAGGTTAGCCTCTTGGTGGATCCAATCTGGCCGGATAGCGCGATAGCCGGCCCAGACAATAGGGAGAGAGCCCATGTTCCGCCATATCCTTCCAGCGGTCGGTTGCGTTGTTCTTACGGCTTCTTTGGCGACTGCGTCAACATACCGTGGACCATCCTTTGTTGAGCCCGGTGATGCCGGTAACGGACGTGATGATGCTGTAGATGTCAAGAATCCCGATGGCACCGGCTCCATCAACTCCATCAGCGGATCGTTGACGGGTGGTGGACTGCTCGCAACCGATGGTGACTACCAGGATGTCTACAGGATCTTCATCAAGGATCCGTTACTGTTCAAGATCCAACTGTCGAATGAAGCCACCAACCACCCTGACTCGATGATGTTCCTTTTCGACGAACTCGGACATCCGTTAATGGCGAGTGACAATACCAGTTCACAGAATTTTAACCCAATTCTTGAGAATCAAGGCGGGCAGTTCTTTAACCATACGGGTGTCTTCTACCTGGCGATTACCTCTGCGCCCTCCGAGGCACAGGCCATCCAGGATGGTGTGCTCGCCCTCCTCTTTAATCTCGGCGAGTTCCCCTTCGGGACAGTTGGTCCTTTAGAAGGCGCTCAGAGTGCAGAGTGGTTCGACCAGTGGACTCCACCGACGAACCCCGACCATGTTGGCGACTACTTCATGCTCGTCGATGGTGTTGAATCAATGCCAAATGTCCCGAGTCCTGCAGGCCTTGCACTGCTTGGGCTCGCAGGTGTTCTGGGTGGACGTCGTCGACGACGCTGAGTACGACTCGATGATTCAGTTTGGTTGAGCGGTTGCCTCTACAACCGGGGGCTGTGCGAGTGCGCGGAAGGTATCCGCTTCAGACACATTGCCCTGGGCTTCGAGGACCATGGCGAGATCGCGAGCCACGGAACGCGCCATCGGTTGTCCCAGGAAGCCCGCTTCTTTGAGCAGCTGCCAGGCGGACCGTAGACGTTTCTCCGCTTCTGCAAGATCACCACGCTGGAACGCAGCCAGGCCCTGCAAGCGGTCAATCACAACGGCATCCTGGGGGCGTAAAGAAGACTTGTAGTGCGTTGCAAGACGCTCAATCAGTTGACTGCCTTCCTCCAGTGATCCACGTCGAATGAGAATCTCCGCAAGTATTTCATCGGCATCGCTGACCGACCGGTGGGCCGGATCCAGGCGACCGATGCGTTCCATCCGTGCTTGTTCGATGAGGGACTGGGCACGTTCAAGGTCACCTTGCCGCAGGGCGAGTTGGGCCAGGAGGGCTTGCCCGTTTGAAATTTGCTTGGGAGAACCATTCCGTTCCTTGATGGCCTGGGCTTGTTCCAGATCGACCTGTGCGCTGTCGAGATCATCGATAGACATCTTGGCCAGGCCTGAACTGCTGAGCATGGCTGCGATACGCCAGTCCGCTTCCGGGTCGGCACCGACCTGGACCATCATGTCAATCGCACGTTCGAGTTGAGGAATCGCCTTCTCTGGATGCCGAAAGAGATGTTGATAGGCCAACGAGTTCAACACGTCTACGAGGTCTAGCTGGAGGAGGCGACGCGCTTCAGGGTCTGTCTCAACCTCCAGCTTTGCTTCAATGAGTGCAACGGCTTCAGTGAACAAAGCCTGCGATTCCTCGGCTTCACCAAGTTCCTTTAAAACAAAGGCCAGGTGGTGCATGGTGAGTAGGGTGTCCTCATGATCCTGTCCCAGCCAACGTTGTCGCAATTCGAAAGCCTTGCGATAGTTGTCCGCTGCCTCTTCATTCTGGCCTTTGAGCCAGCGAAGTCGTCCCCTGTCATGCAGCACCAGGCTGATTTCGGCAGAGTCTGCCATGTCACGGTTGTAATAGGAATTCAATGCATCATCTAAGGCGACCGCGGCCTCGTCATAGCGTGACAGGCTCATAAAGTTTTCTGCCAAGTCAATATTCAGGCGTGCGGAAAGATCTGGGAACTCAGCCAGGTTTTCGTTGATGATCTTCGACCAGCGTTGCATGATCTCCACCATGCTGCGTGCCGCCATTGGTTGGTCTGGATTCTCTGGATCCAGGTTGCCCAGCAACTGAGTGGCGCTGACGAGCATCCGATCAGACGTCCGGTTGAAGTGATCCGCTCGTTCCCAAAGCACGGTCATGAACACGGCGAATGCGGCCAGAACGAGCACGGCTGCCGCTACAGCAGAGACCGGCAGCCAGTGCCTTCTCAAGAATTTGCGGGCGACGTACCAGGCATCATCTCGCCGGGCCTCGATAGCTTCGCCCTGCAACCAGTGACGCACATCATCGGCGAGGGCCATCGGTGACTGGTAACGCCGGTCAACATCCTTGTCCAGGGCTCGCAGCAGGATGGTTTCAATGTCTCGATCGATTGACTCATCCAGGCTGGAAGGTGCCACGGGTGGTTCCTTCATGATCGCATTGACCATTTGCGCGATCGATCCGGTGACCCGGTAGGGGCGTTGCCTGAGAATGAATTCGTAGAAGAGGACGCCTAAGGCATAGACATCCGTTCGAGTATCCACCATGTCGGGATCACCCGAGACCTGCTCGGGTGACGCGAACGCAAAGGTGCCCATGAATTCGCCAGCTGCGGTCATCTCGTATTGGGACTCGGTGACCTGGGCATCATCGGTGGCCTTGGCCAGGCCAAAGTCAAGGACATGGGGGGCCCCGTCTCGGTCCACCATGATGTTTGCGGGTTTCAAATCCCGATGAATGATGCCACGCTGGTGGGCGAAGCTGACAGCATCGCATGCTTTAATGAACAGGCCCGCTTTTTCTCGCAAAGTGGGATCGCGTAAGCGCCCGTTCTCGTCACGTACTTTGTATTCGGTTAATGGCGTCCCATCGATGAACTCCATCGCGAGGTACGCATTACCTTCGTCGGTGAGACCGCTGTCGTACAAGGTCACGATGTGGGGGTGCTTTAAGGAAGCCACCAGTTCGACTTCCCGTTCGAACCTCATACGCTGTCGTTCGTTGGCGAAACTTCCTTGGAGCAGGACCTTCAGTGCGACGTCGCGCTTGGCAGCAACCTGCCGAGCGAGGAAGACGGCGCCCTGGGCACCACGGTCGATTTCTCGGATGACCTCGTACCCCGGTGGGGTGGGCGCATCCAGCATGGATTTGCCCGACTTGACCTGTTCCTTATGAACAACGGCGAGCTCATCAAAGAGACCGGCATCATTGCGAAGTTGTTCAATCTCATCACGAACGCTGCCGTCATCTTCTTCTTCAAGCCAACGTTCAACCGCGGGGTCGACGCGTCGACCTTCGGCAATCTTGTGCATGTCGACCAGCGTCGGGCGTCTTGGTACGACATCAACGGACCCCGATGTCTGGTCGGGGGTCTTGCTGCCATCCGGTTTGCTGATGTCTTGGCCCTGGCGGGCTTGTTCAAGCATCTCACCATCGGGATCATTGGCCTCAAGCCAAGCCATGACTTCCGATTCCACGGTGCCACCTGAGACGATGGCGCGGAGCTCATCGTCGGTAGGTCGACGTTGCCTGGATGGGGTCACACTGCATCCTCGTCGTAGAGCAATTCCAACGCCGCTACGATTTCTCGCAGCTTCGCCGCGACACGGCTCTTCGCCAGATAGACATCGTTTTCAGATATCTCGAGTTCTGTCGCAACGACTGCGACCGGTTGTTGCTGCAGGGCGACCATCTCGAAGGCCCGGACGGTCTTGTCTGCGATCTTGGTCGTGTTCCTGAGTTGCTCAAGGGCATTTCTCAGGATGGTCATGCGACGCTCCGTGTTCCAGGCTTCCTCGATTTCGTCATCACGGGGTATGTCTACAATCGCGGATTCGCCACGGCTGACTCGGCTGGTTGCCCGCTTGCGGTAGACACCCGCCACGCGGAATCGAGCAATCCCCAGCAGCCAGGATCGAAGTCGTCCGCGATCACGGTCGTACTTGCCTTCCCGGTACTCCTTGATGAACTGCACCATGGTCTCCTGGGCGACGTCGACCGCGTCGGCATCGGGTAGTCCCAACCGTCGTGAGAAGCCAA
>JAYZAT010000054.1:0-16888 GCA_036339555.1 Planctomycetota bacterium | reverse complement strand
GAACGCCTTGAACGATGCGCGTGCTTCCGGGCAAGTACAGGTGGTTTGGTTGAAGGCAGATCCCGGTCTCTTGGCCACGCGACTGGATGCTGAACCAGGGGACCGGCCCAGCCTCACTGGCTTGTCACCGGCAGAGGAGATCGCCAACATCTGTGCCGATCGGGCAGAGGCCTATCAGGCCATCGCTGATCACAGCTTGGATGTCGGAAACATGAGCATCGAGGCGATCATCACCAAGATCCTTGCCATGAAATGAAACGACCCTGCCGAGGGGCAGGGTCGAGAGGGTCATATCAAGTTCAATGATTTGAGATGATCAGTCACTGGGTGTCAGGCGACGGCCAACACTTCGCTTGCGGTTGATCATCTTGCGGCCGTTCTTCGTCTTCATCCTGGCGCGGAAGCCGAACTGGCGGGCTCGCTTGATCTTGCTTGTTCTTCTTGGGTAGTGCATCGCCATGGCGAGAAATCTCCGTGCCCGTTGGGGAACCCATTTACCGTGATTCCCTGGAAGCAGTCCTCCCGGAAGCCCGGATCGAGCATGGTAGCACGTTCAGGGGCTTAGGCCAAGGCGTCAGTTTCTTTCATGGGTGTTGAGGCCTGTTCCTTATATAGTAAAAGCACTTGGTAATGCCGCGAGGCCATAAAACACCATCTCGAATAGTGAATCACGGTGCTGGGCAGTTACGCGCCAGCAGGGGCTGAGACATGCAGGAATCCATGCTGGACGCAGCCCAGAAATTGATCGGCCATAGCTTCAAGGATCGCTCATTGCTCCTGAAGGCATTGACGCATGCTTCCTTGACCGAGGATCGCCTTGACAGCAATGAACGCCTGGAATTTCTCGGTGATGTCGTCCTTGGCATGGTTGTCTGCGAATACCTGCATGACACATTCCCGGACCTCTTGGAAGGGGAGATGACCAAGGTCAAGTCGATGGTGGTCAGTCGACGAGTCTGTGCCGAAGTGGCTTCTGAGATGGGGCTTGATGCTGTCCTGATGCTGGGCAAAGGCATGGCATCCCGGGAGATGTTGCCAACATCCGTTGCAGCTGCTGTCTACGAGTCGGTCCTCGGGGCGGTCTACTTGGATGAAGGTCTTGAGGCGGCTCGAGCTTTGATCATCAATGGATTGGAGGAACGGATTCGCCAGGCGGCTGCTTCCGGTCATCACTCCAACTTCAAATCAGTCCTGCAACAAATTGCCCAACAGGCGTTTGGCCAGACCCCGACGTATGCCTTACTGGATGAGCAGGGGCCGGATCATGCCAAGTGTTTCGAGATTGCCGTGACGATCGGAACACGTCGATTCCCCCCATGCTGGGGACCAAGCAAGAAACGGGCTGAACAGGAAGCGGCCTTGACGGCCCTGGAAGAACTTGGCTATGCCACCAGGCATGAATCGGGCGAAGTGCATGTGGACCTGTCGACCGCTCCGGAGTTTTGATCACTCCTTGGCTGGGGGTAACTGGGATGTGGTGAATCGTTGAGGCAGGGCCATCACGCGATGACCGTTGTCATCATTGAGGATCAACTGTCCAAAGCCACCGACCGTACTGCCAGCAGTCACGACCGGGATGCCTCGCTGGTTATAGAGGCTCAGGGCACCGTCCCGTCGGCCTGTTGGGATGCCACCGACGAGTATCGGGCTGCCCTGGCCATTGCTGAGATTCAGAACACCGCCCGTTTCCGAGGCTGCCATGGCGCAGACGTTGTTGCCATTGGGTGCCATGAGGGCCAGGGTGGCGCCCCGTTGTGCACGTGTTTGCATCGAGGCCATGATGGTGCCGGATTCATCGCTGAGATCGATTCGACCGTTGCCGGACTTATCAGCTCGTAACGAAGCAAC
This sequence comes from Planctomycetota bacterium, assembly GCA_036339555.1. Lineage (GTDB taxonomy): Bacteria > Planctomycetota > Phycisphaerae > Phycisphaerales > SM1A02 > UBA1668. Next base: position 15,040 of record JAYZAT010000054.1, on the reverse strand, counting down.
CTGTTGGCCGGCTGCTGTCAATGCGGCCAGAGAGCCACTGCCGTGCTCACGTAAGGCCATCTCGGCAACGGTTTTTCCATCGGCGTTTTGAATGGCGATGGTCGGCATGACGTCACCCGCCGGAACCTCCAGGGTGACGTGTCCAGTTGAACCTGCCAAATGCAGTTCAGCCCCAGGTCCATTCTTGATCGAGACAGTGGGGGTGTCATTCTCTGATGTCATGATGAGACTGCTTTTCGTCGCTGTCCCAGTCATATGAAGTCGATCCATGGCGATATGCGCGGTGTCCAGATCCGAGTAGGCCATCAACGTGGGCGTGCCCTTCAGGTCGATCAGGTCCAATTGCCCTCCCGTTTCCGTGGCGTACAGCATGCAGCGGCTGGTGCCCGATTCCATGAGATCAACCAGACCACCGGTCTTGCCCTCACGCACCCGTACGGAGACTTCGCCTTGGTTATCCCAGATCGTTGCTTCGCCACCTTGTTCCGTGGCAAACAGACCAGCGACCGAGCGGCCGTTGCAGTTCCACAAGGCGAGGTCTCCACCATGTTCATTGGAGGTCAACCTCATGACGTTGCAACCTTCAGGTGTCCACAGGTCGACACGACCACCCGTGCGGTCACTGGCAGCCGCCAGCACCACATGCCCTGCATTGTCAACGATCTCCAGGCGTTTGGTACGGATCACATCAATCGTGGCCAGATCGGCTGCTGCGGCAATCAACAGGCCAAAGCCTGCCAGTCCAGCCATGGTGAGCCATCGCCGGGTATGTCGCAGGGATCGCCGTGTATCGATGAGCCTGGATTCGAGTTTCTGAAGCCTGTCTTCCAAGGCTTGTGTTGGAGTGGGAGTCGTCATGCGATCTCCTCCTGGAGGCTGGGGTGGGTTGTGGCCACCCTGGGTTCATGTCGTAGTCTCAAGGCGTAGGCATGTGGTTTGTCGAATACTTAAGAATGGGTGGCATCGGTCATGTCACCGAGTGGCCCGTGGGCTTGTCGTGGTGGAATGCTGGCCCAGGCACGGGCATAGAGATCGCTGGGTATGGCGAGGTACCCCGGGTAGTCGCCGCGGGCCTTGTGAACAACTGCACGATCGATCGTGACGATCGCTACAGGATCAGTCGTTTCCAGCAGAACCTCACCGTTCGGGGCGACTGCGATGGACGGTCCGCCAATCAAGACACCATCTTCAGGGACCGGTCGGTTGACCGACAGGACGTAGCAACTGCCGGTTAGGGCGTTGGCCCTGAAGACCGGTTGCCATTTCTCGTAGGTGATCTGTTCGGTCGATCGCGGGCCAAGGATGACTTCTGCGCCTTGAGCAGCGAGAATGTGTGTGCCTCCGGGTCGGTTGATATCGCTACAGATCTGGATACCCATGGGTATGCCGGCGATCTCCAGTGGCCTGGGGATTTCATCATCAGCTTGGTAATGATCGGCTTCCCAGAAACCCGGCTCATCCGGGATGTGGATCTTGCTGTAGCGATGCTTCAGCGTGCCCTGGTCATCAAAGACCAACGCAGAATTTCGGCGAATGCCATCTTCATCTCGGATGAGACTGCCACCAACAAGCCAGATCCCAGCTTCAGCTGCTGCCTCGGCCTGCATTTGAGCGAGGGGACCGCCCGGTGGTTCTTGATCGGCCTCGCTGGGATCCCGTGTGGCGGGACACCAGCGGTTGCAGCTCAATTCTGGAAGGACAGCTACCGAAGCGCCGCCTTCACGTGCTTCACGGAGGCGAGCGAGGAGTCTGCTTGGACCGTCCTGGGTATGAAACGTGTCGCTGATCAAGGCAATGGAGAGTCGTTCGCTCATGCTGAGAGTGTAGCCGGGGACCCCATGTTCAGGCTCCATACCGAGCTGGGAGGACTTCTCTCGGGATTGGCCGTTTCGATCCGAAGTGCCAGTGGAGACTGGTATGGCTGAAAGTGGTGAGCATAGGGAATTGAAGCGATTGGCATGTCGGTGGCTTCGTGAGCACGGGCACGTGGCCGTGGGCATGGAAGTGGCGGATCCAACTGGACGCTTCCGGATCGATGTTGCGGCATGGACTGATCGGGAACCCTCGACACGGGGTCTCGTGCGGGTAAAGCCCAGGACGGTGTTGGTGGAATGCAAGCGGAGCCGCAGCGATTATCTGCGGGATGGCTCGAGGGCTTCTGGCCTGCTGGCCCGGCGAGCGGAGTTGATTGAAGCGCTCGCAGAACATGGCCTGACCGGAGGCACCCTTTTTCGCAGTGTGCCGGTACGGGGAGCCATGCTATTTGATGATCACCCGCTGGATGCGGACCGGCCTGGTCGAGCTGTACGCCGTTTGCGGATTGAGTTGTCATCAATCGAACGGCGTGTTTTTCGTGGCGTGAAGTTTGCCCGGCTTGCCCGTTGGCGTGGGGCGACTCAACTGTGGATAGCAACACCGGAGGGGATGTTGTCGCCTGCAGAGTTGCCCGTTGGCTGGGGCTTATTGGAGGTCTCCCAACAGGCCCTCAGGACTTCGGTACCGGAGGAGGTGGCGGCTTCCGAGGTCATTGCACTTCGATTCTCAGCGCCAATCTTGGAAACTACAGAGGCCTTCAGAGATCGGACATTGCGAAATATTGCGGTTGCCAACAGCCGTTACGTGGGCGGGAGGACTGCTTTGCTCAATTCCGCCCATAAGTTTACGAGAATTTTCTCGACTTCAGAGAGCCCAAAGGCAGGATAGTATTTCCGTCAATCTATTGGCTCACGCCCGTGGATTGCCGAGGCCTCCCTTCGTCGCTGCTGGGATGCCGGGCCCGCCGGACTCTTGATTCAGCGAGCCAAGAATAACACCTGCGAAGTCATGTTTTCCCGACGTGACTTCGTAGGCGTGCGCCTGGGGAACTTGTGCACAGGCGGCTTGTATCCAATCAGCTTCCGATTCCACCCAAGGCACCTGCCTGGACCAAGTGAATCAACTTGGGATACGTGGAGAGGATGCTAAAGCCCACCAACAGCAGTACGCCAAGAAGAATCCATATAAGCCACATGACAATCGGGGATCGCCAAAATTGGCGTCGGGTTGTCGATCCTGTACTGACCATGTCAAACGTCCTTCCCATGAGTTCGAGCCAGCTTTATTGAGCTTGGTCCGGTAGGACCACCACGCGAGGCGTAGCAGGTCCCATTCCTCCGGTTGGCATGCGGCAGCTCGAATAGGGGGGGCTAAACGCGAATTTCCACCAGCGCTCCCGCCGTATCGGTTCTTCGCCTGTCGTTTCGACAGGCATTCCAGACTTCTGGAACAGGGCGGGTTTGGATCAAGGCAAATACGCATGCATGCGGCACTGTGTACCAGGCATGATGGGTCCTATAGGACTCAATTGCCTATGGCTGGCGTTTGTCTTGGGCGGTCTATTTCCGGACGGCCTCGACCCTCTGTTCGTGTGTGTGCTGCATGGTCCTTTCGCATCCACGTCAAAGTATGACAAATGAGTGGGGCGATTCTTGCAGGATCCCCTGGTATCGTGTCCCGATGCTTGCAGCCATTTTTGATCTGGATGGAACCCTTGTAGACACCTATGACGCGCACTTCTCCTCCTGGATTGGCGTCGCCACCATCATCGGGCATGACCTCAAGGAATCGCAATTTGCCAAGCAGTTTGGTCGTAGGAACGAGCCTATTATTCGTGAACTCTTTGAGTTTGCTGGTCGTTCAGAACCAAGTCCTGGGGAGATCAAGGATCTGTCAGACCGCAAGGAAGCTCACTTCCGATCTATCGTCGAGAAGTCATTTCCGGAAATGCCCGGGGCCACGGAAATGATTGAATCATTACACCAGGCAAGTTGGCATGTGGCAGCTGGTACCTCTGCGCCCATGGACAATGCCAACCTCTTTCGAGATCGCCTGGGGTGCGGAAGTCTTTTTGAAACCATCGTGACTGGCGATGACGTTACATGCGGCAAACCAGACCCGGAAGTCTTTCTCTTAGCTGCCGATCGCTTGGGTGTCCCTGCTGGGAAATGTGTGGTTATCGAGGATGCCGCAGCCGGCGTGGAAGCCGCAAAGCGTGCCGGGATGGGCAGCGTCGGCTTCTGTTCCAAGGGCCACACGCACGCAGAATTGTCAGCGGCTGATCTCGTGATTGATGCCTTGTCCGAGATTACACCGAAGCGTTTAGCAGAACTCATCCAGGCATGAGTTGATGTGACGCTATTCGGCCACGTTCGATCGGGATGTCCCGTAGAACTCGAGTAGATCCTGTCTCATCGCCGCACGTGATGGATCATGTAGGTACATCATGTGGCCGGATTCATATTGCTTGATGGTCACATGCTTCAGGAACTCGGGTTCCAACTCCATGTGTCGCAGGGTGTACTCGGCGGCTGCAAATGGCGTGGCCAAGTCATAGAGCCCTTCGGCCAAGAACACATGAAGTTCGGGGTTGAAGAGCATGGCGTTTGTGAGTCGAGTGGACACATCCAGATACCTGTTGCGGGCATTCATGTCCCAGGGATGGACGCGCCCGGTGAGGATCTCGTAGGGCACATCACTTTCGAAACCGAGATCCACGCGAACGTAGTGGTTCATGGCTGCCGTGTAGGGGCCTTGGATGACAGCGTACGAGGGATCGTACTCAGGTCGATCGCTGGCAGCATCCGCATCGACCCCCGTGAATCGGCTATCCAATCGGCCGACTGTGCGTCGTTGATCCCGCAACAGTTCCTTTCGGAATCGAGAGGGATAGAGACGGAGGTTTGATCGCACGATGTACTCCGCAGGCAATCCAGTGAGCGTTGCCAGGGAACGCGCTATGGCTTGTCGTTGGGGTTCGGGGAGTGAAGAGCCCTGGTAGAGGGCGACGAGGTACTGGTTCGATGCATAGGCTTCGGCACGCTCGATGGCCTGTTGGAGGGAGATGTCATCGGGCAGTTTGCCGTGGTACCAGGCAGTCGCCGCGAAGGTCGGTAGGTAGAGCGGGTTGGCAACATCATTGCCTGGCGCGAAATCCGTGGTTTGAAAATCCAGGATCGCGGATACCAAGATCACCCCATTGAGAAAAACGCCATGTCTTCTTTGAAGCCGTTCCGCCAGGACGGCGGCCCGTGTCGTTCCGTAGCTTTCTCCGGCGATGTACTTGGGGCTCAGCCAGCGTTCGTTTCGAGTGAGGTACAGGCGAATGAATTCAGCGACGGCATCAGCATCTGCTTCGAGTCCATGGAAGTCCTGGTGGCTCTGGTCCTCGGTGCTGCGACTGAAGCCTGTGGTTACAGGATCGATAAACACAAGGTCGGAAACATCAAGCAACGAGCCATCATTTGGGACCAGTGTCCAAGGCGCAGGTTTGAGTTTCCCCGCATCACCCATGTCTACGCGAACTGGTCCCCAGGCCCCCAGGTGCAGCCAGACGGAAGATGATCCTGGCCCGCCGTTGAAACAGAATGTGATCGGTCGGTTTTCAGGTGACGCCGACAACGGTTCACCATTCTCATCCAGTCGTTCATAGGCGACATGGAAGATGTTGGCCCTGGTTTCGCCGGTTTCGGTTAACAGGGGTTGCATGCCTGCCGTGGCTCGATACTGAATCGTTTCATCGCCGAGGGTGATGGATGATTCGGTGACGACAGCGGTTTCGTCTTCTTCAGTCTCAGCCTCTTTGGCATCCTCCTCTGAAGGCAGCTCATCGCTCTGTTCCTTCGTAGGCGTGCTTGGTTCGGGGGATGGTCGAGGTTCATCCTGGGCCAAGGCTGTGCTGGTCAGGGTCAGCAGCAGCCACAAGGTGGTCAGGCGTGCGATCAGGATCATGGCATGAAGCTCCTTGGAGGCGAGGGCCAGGGGAGGGCCTTGGCCAGGAATCGTACCGGCTGCGGGGGGGGATCATCTACAATCGGGAATCCATGACTGACGCCATCTTGAAGACCCAGATCCAGTTGGCTACGACTTGGTTCCTTGCAGCACGAACCATGGCGGTTGCTGATGGCAATGTCCCGGAGGTGAAGGAGGCGGCTGCAGGCCTCTACGCTCGGGCTATTCTTGAGTTACCCGAGCAAGTCTGCATCGAGGCCAAACGTCAGGAAAACATCGGCAGCCTGAAAATCGAGGATTGCCTGCTATCAGTACGCAACCTACCACGTGAACTGGGTGAGAAGATCATGACGGGTGTCATGATGATCGCGTACGCCAACCGGGACATGCATCCTCTTGAGGTGCGGTGGGCCTCGATGCTGGCCTCGGCAATTGGCTTGTCCGAAGAAGATTTCCAACGATGCTGCGTTGGCGCGCGGGTTATTGCAACCATGCTCAATCCTTCCGCTGAGGAGGGAGACTGATGCCTGATTCCAGCAACTTTGGTTTCATGGATCGCTACGACCAGCGTGTGAGCCGTTTGGCAGGCCAGGCGGAGCACTATGTCTATACCGATCCGGAGTCGTGCCTCTTCAAGCTGAGGCTGATGGTCGAGACCATGGCCCGAACTTTGATTGAACTCAAAGCACCTCACTTGATCGACTCTGATCTGAGCACCATGCTGCGGGCCCTTGAGCGTTCCCAGATGCTCTCGCGTGCGCATGCTGACCAGATGCACGCGATTCGTCGGGATGGGAATTCAGCTGTTCACGGCGAACCGACACCTGGACCGACAGCCATGCGCCGCCTCCATGACGCTCATCGACTATCCGGTTGGTATTGCCGAACGGTGAAGCGTGGGGCCAAGGTTGAGTTGCAGGCGTTCGAGCCGCCACCACGGGGATCTCGAGATTCCAAGGCGGAGGCGCAATGGAAAAAGGGAGAGGCCCTGGAATCTTCGATCGAGGCCCAAAGGCAACGTACTCGGGAGGCCTTGCTGCTCTTTTCAGAGTCGGAAGACATCGATGCCATTGCTTCAGCCTTGATTGAGGAACTCAAGGGATGGGATGAGATTGCCATCGCCGCCGGGGAGCCCTTGATCGATGCAGAATTCGTGGCTCTGGTGATGGCTATGGACATTGAAAAGCTCCTGGAGCATCCACGCTTTGGGATTCCCAGCCAGGAAGCTCACGATCGAGCCAAATCCCAGTTCAATGCGGTGTGTGAGGAACTGGAAGCCAAGGAAAAGGCATTCCGTGATGAGCGACGGCGACTGGCCAAGGGAGAGGACTGATCCGACCAGTCATTGTTGTCAGACCACGGGTGCTGCCCCGGATGACGGTGGCTCGGTATCCTCTCGTCTTCACCCCATGTCGGGGTGTAGACAGGGAGCGATTCGATGACAACGTGTCGAACACCTTGGAGTCTGCTGGCCGGCTTGCTGCTGATCTTGACCACCGGGTGTGCCCAGCACGCTCCAGGTCACGTGAGCCATTCCGATTTCGGCATGGTCAATGGCCAGCCAGTCACACTCTGGACCATTGACAATGATCGTGGCATGACCGTGAAGGTCATGGACTACGGGGCTACTGTGACATCACTGGAAGTTCCTGCTTCCGATGGAACGACCGGAGATGTCGTACTCGGGTTTGACTCAGTCGATGAATATGTTGAATCCAGTCCCTACTTTGGTGCCACGGTCGGTCGTGTTGGTAATCGGGTTGCCGACGCCCGATTCGATCTGGACGGAAAACGCTATGACCTTGCTGCTAACAACGGGCCGCATCATCTCCACGGGGGAGTCCAGGGCTTCGACAAGCAGATCTGGAAGGGCACGCCTATTACGACAACGCTCGGGCCTGGGGTGCGTTTCAGGTTGACATCGCCTGCCGATGAAGAGGGCTATCCCGGTCGATTGGATGCCGAGGTCCAGTATGTCGTGACCGAGGACAACCAGTTGCGGGTCGTCATGCAAGCGACGTCTCAAGAACGCACGCCGGTCAACATGTTGCATCACAGCTACTGGAATCTCTCGGGCCATGGGGGTGGGAGCATCCTGGACCAGGAGTTGATGGTGGCGGCGACCAGCTACACACCCTGCGATGACCAGCCCATACCCACCGGAGCAATTGAGCCAGTGGAAGGCACCCCCTATGATTTTCGCGAGTTCCACATCATCGGTGAGCGCATCGATCAACTGCCGGGTAATGATCAGGGAGATCCGGGCGGTTACGACGTGAACTTTGTACTGGAGGAAACCGACGCCCGCCTCCAGCGTGCCTGCGTACTACGTGACCCGGCCAGTGGTCGAGTCATGGAGATCTGGACCAACCAGCCAGGACTTCAGTTCTACACGGGGAACTATCTGGATGGCGTTGTTGGCAAAGATGGCGCGGTGTACGAAAAGAATGACGCCTTGTGTCTGGAGACACAGGCCTTCCCCGATGCCGTCAACAAGGAAGGCATGGAAGGCTGGTCCACGATCATCCTGCCACCTGGTGAAACCTACCGACACATGATGATCCACGATTTCGATACGGAGTAGGACCAAACATGATGTGCCTGATGTTGCTTCTTGTATTAGCGTTCACGATTGAAACGGAACGAAGCTGGACAGTTCCTGATCTTGAGGTAGGTCCAGTGCCTGGCGGTCGCTTGGAGCCTTTTCAGAAAGGTTTCAAGAAGTACAGCAACGTCTTTGGTGTTCACATCTTCGCAACCGAGCGTGTTCCGGATGACAAGGTTCGGCACGTCGCAGCGGTCATGGCGGAGTACCTGGATAATGACGAGGATGGCACACCAGATAACGAACTGGTCACGGCAGCGCTCGCGGATCGCGATGCCTACATGGTGATGAGCTTCGATGAACGTGGCATTGAGCGCATTAACCCGGATGATTTGTTCCGAGAGGGTTTTGATGCTGGACAATTCCAGTTTGCTCTTGAAACAAATCCAGGTGACGGTGAGTTTGATGCGACCCTGGAAGAAGTGCTGCATTTGATTACGGCCCATGGCTGGGCCAACGTGTATCCCGCGACCTGGGGCGAGCGGCGGGGGACCGAAGTTGCCGAATGTCTCGACAGGGCTCGCGGCGGTCATTTTGTCGAGGTTCCACGTCGGTATCCGGCGGAAGCCTGGTTCAGCTATGACGACGAGACCTGTGAGTATCAGTGCATGGTGACCGAGTACGTCTATTGGGCGTTGACATCGCTCTTGGGTGCTCAGCAAGATCCACGTCGATGTTCAGAGATCAAGGTGGAGTGGCGTCCGTGTACGCCCGAGGCGATTCAGGAACAAGATCCCTGGATTGTTGAATTGCTCCAGCGTCCGGAATACAAGTTTCCGACTCGACTGCCAGATGGCAGCTATGCACCTGCGATCGCAGATGACCAGCAGAAGGTGGATTCGAAGCCGGTCAGCCTGGACTGACGCCTTGCATCAAGTTGGCGCAGAGCCATGCGCCATAGGTTCCTACCGCATAACCCAGTACAGCAAGCAGGACACCCACTGGTGCCAGGCGTGGATTGAAGGCGGCCGCCACAATGGGGGCCGACGCGGCGCCACCGATGTTGGCTTGTGACCCCACGGCAATGAAAAAACTTGGTGCCTTAATGAACTTGGCAACCGTGAACAGCAGGACGCCCTGGAAGCCCATCCAGATCAGTCCGACCACAAAGAGCATGGGGTAATCCGCGATGGCTCTGAGATCCATTTCCAGACCGATGACAGCCACAAGAATGTAGAGGAAGAGGCTGGCGACCTTGCTGGCTCCGACGTGTTCCAATTTGCGAGCCGCTGGGAATGCGGAAATGATCAGGCCTGCTGTCGTGGCAATCACGATCAACCAGAAGAACATGCTGGTAAGACTGAACCGTGCGCTCCACGGAACATTGGCTTCAAACCAGGGCGCGATCGCTTCTGCGGCGATGAAGGCCCCGCCCGTGACAGCGAAGCCAACGGCGCAAATGGTCATGAGGTCAGCGGTGGATGGGACGCGTGCTTTGCCTGCATAGAGGGTCTCCACGCGACGTTCCAGATCATCCATGGCGGTCATGTCTGCTTTGAGCCAACGATCAAACATCCCGGAACGGCCGGCCATCCAGAGCATGAAGCCCATCCAGATGTTGGCGACGATGACATCGACCGTGATCATCGCCGAGAAGAGTTCTTTGGATGGCCCAAAGACTTCCTTCATGGCGGTCATGTTGGCGCCGCCACCGATCCAGGAACCGGCAACGGTTGAAAGTCCCCGCCAGGTTGCGTTGGCCCCTTCGCCCCCAACAGATACTGGGTCAAAGAGACTGACAATCCAAACCGCGAAAGGTCCACCAAGGATGATGCCCGCAGTTGCGGTAAAGAAGATGATCAGGAGCTTGGGGCCCAGGCGTGCAATGCCAGGCAGATCAATGGCAAGGCAGAGCAAGACCAGGCAGGTTGGGAGTAGGAAGCGGCTGGCAACGTAATAGAGATCGCCAGAGGGATCTCCGATGATGCCAAAGGTCCCGAGAAGTCCGGGGATGAAGTAACACAGCAGGATGGAGGGAACAATGCTGTAGAACTTCTTCCATGCACCTGTTTCTCGAGATGCGGTGCGGAAGATGAACGCCAGGATGATCAGAAGGATTCCCAGGACTGCGGCCTGGTTGGTGATCCACGCGTCGCCATGTACGACTTCGGCGGCCGCGGTTTCGACGACTTCAGCAATGGGTCCTGGTGCAGTGATGTTGTCGTTCACAGGCGTATGCTACGTGGCATCTCGGCCTGATGTGGTCTCCTGAAAAGATCCGAGCCACCGGATGGTTCCGGTGGCTCGGGGGTTTGAAGCGGGGTTGGGATGTCCTGTTGCTACTGCTTTCAGCGTGACCATCCGGACAGGATGAGCAGAAGGTCATCGATACCGGAGAGACCGTCGCCGTTAACGTCGCCTCCGGACCATGGCGAACCAGTGTGGTTCCAGTTATCCAGGACCACGAGGAGGTCATTGACACCGACGGCATTGTCACCGTCGACATCGCCAGGAACGCTCACGCAAACTGTGGCGGTGGCGCTGCTGACGGTACCCAGTGAGTCCTTCACGCGAGCCTCGATCGAGCGGGATCGAACTACACGGTTCGGATCACCCTCGGAGAAAGTGTGGCAGAACTGTTCACCAGAACCAATGACCGCACCGTTCTGGGGATCGATCCAGCGGATCTCGGCCTCGCCGTAGAAGCTCTCCGCAGACGCCGTGAAGCACACCGGCTCACCTGGGAGATAGCACCCCTGATTGCCAGCTTCATCCTGGACGTCGATCTTAGGTGCGTGCACGGCGGCGTTGATCACCAGATGCACCCCAGTAGCTTCACCTTCGCCATCCTGGACTGTGCAGGAAAGGCCGTAGCAAGGCAGAAGGATGTCTTGGCCGATACCACGGCTTTTGATCCAGTAGCCCACTTCGATGTTGTCGATCTGGATCTGGTTCATCGGCTGACGGATGTTATTGATGAAGAGTTGGTTGCCTCGCTGGGCGATTTCCTCGAGCAGCGGCTCAAGCTCCATCAAGTACACCTGGCCAGCGGGTTCGTAGTTCGTCCAGGCTTGGACCGAGGCCTTTGCCAGTGCGCCTTCGTGGCCGAATTCGATGGTGGCTTCGCCACCGGGTCCCCATGTCGGGGCACCGTTGATCTGGCGACGATAGATCAGGCGGGTTCGAGTCGTAAACGAATGGGATTCGCCCTGGTCATTACCGGCATTGGCCTTGGGTAGGTCGACATCGGTCCAAAGAAAATCCTCGTGTACAAGCACGCGATCCTGCATTGGAATCCCAATGACGCTGAAGATCTGGTCGGCCTTTTCACGGGCCTCGCCATGCGAGATCAGTTGGGGGACGAAGTTGGGGTCCTGTTGGAGATAGGCGGACCGATCGATGACGTCGACAGCGCCATCGGTTCGCCAGATACGAACTTCTTGGTCGCCAGCAACGGCGATCATCTCAAGGTCTTCTCCATCGGGACCGATGTCGGCCTGGCAGAGCATGCCCAGGCGCTCACAGAGGTTGTTGGAGAGAACGGCAGCCGATTCTGCATTGACTGTTGGGGCCATAAGCGTATGCCAGTCCGTGTAATGCGGACGGCTGTCACCACGGAAACCGTCGAGCACATCCCGGCTGATTCGAATGGTGGCGGCGTCGCCACGGAACTCGACGGGATGGCTGGCGGCTGCCTGGGCCTGATGGCCCAGGACACTGTCACGACCACGCGTGTCATAGGACCAGCGGGTGTAGCTGGAGTTGTCGGTGGGATCGCTGTTAACGGATCCCTCGCCCCAGACGTAGTCGTTGCCCATGGACGTCGTCTCGCCGATGACCTCGGCAGTTCGATCGGCGTACCAGTGAGTCTGCTCGGCAGCGTAGAACCAGGAATCCAGGACTGGGTAGGCAGAGTCGAAGGCGCCACTGTCGATCATGCGCTTTGCGAACTTCTTGCCGAAGTTTTTCACGTCATACATGTTCGTCTGCCAGCCCATGACCAGGTGCACTCCGTTCATGGAATTGGACCAGCGGTCATCCTGCTTCATGGTCTGGCAGGCACTCATGCCCAGCCATTCCATGTCGTCGTCGCCCCAGCTGTCATAGGCATCGCCGGCGCTCATGTACTTGTCATCGTGAGATGAATTGCTGAACTTGATGCACCGGGTGGAGTCGCTGTAGTACTCACCGTTGTTGGTCGTTGTCGTTCCATGCCCCGAGAAGAACACGAGATCGTGTTCATCGGCGTAGTCATTGTTTGTGCCACCGTATTCGGAACGCTTAAAATCTTCTTCCCAGGCGGAACTGTTCCCAAACCCGGTAACACTCCAGTCACTGGGTAGTTGGTCGCCCAGTCGGGTGGCGTCTTCGCTGGTATTGCTCAACGGGCTGCTGGAATAGTTTTCGACCCACTCGTAGAAGTAGCTCTTGCCATCACCCTCAGCGCGGTTGGCTGCGTCAGGATCAACCTGCTCGAAGCGGCCGTTGACCTCGGCGATCTCGATCGTATCTGTGCTGGACAGACCGTTGGGTGTAATGCGAACGCCCATGTAGCGGGCGGCCGGGCCGGTGACGACCAGGCCATTACCAGTGGACTCGACTTCGCCCCAGTTGCCCCAGCGACCATCTGTGGTCAGGACCTCAATGCGGGCACTGGAGAGCGTGCCTTGGATCTCAATGATGTTGATCCAACGGGGTTGGCCAATGAATCGCATCTCAAGCGACGTTGAGCCATCGGCTGGGAGTGAGACGACGGATCTGTCGTCATCATCCAGGGCCGAGATGGCTTGGGCGGCGTTCTCGACCGGTCCGCGGTCGCTCTTCAAACCAATGCGGGAGAAGGCGAGGCGATTCTCACCAAGGTTGATCGGTGAGTTGGTGCGGAAGGGCACGTCGGCATCGCTGCCCATCAGAATGTTGGAGGCTTCATATGAAACCTCCTGTTCGGAAACGGTAGGTGTCTTGGTATCGGCTGCCAGCAGCGAAGGCGCAGTGGCAGCAATTACGGCCGCGAAGGCCGTCAAGGTTGAGCGAGTCATGGGAGGGCTCCTGTCAGCTCACGAGTTGTGGGAGTGGAGGAAGGAGATACCCATCATGGGGCACGATGACCAACTCCCGTATGGTGATCGGCACCATGGATGCTCTGCAGAGGGCGTTGATCTCGCAGTTGGCTCGAGAAATGTGTGAGAAAAGGTCGACGGAGCTAGCCCGTGCCAGGGAAAGCCAACATGGATCGCCGTTTGACGGCCCAGAGGCCATAGCTGATCCAGCTGATGGCAATCACACCGAGTCCGATCAGACATACCCACCAGGGTGTAAAGAGATCGGGGGCGGACTGGGCAGGAATGCTGTCGGCAATATGGATGACCGCAAAGACGATAGGAACCAAGATGGCAACCAGGGTGATGGCGATCACGATGCGTCCATAGAAGCGTGAGGTGGGATCTAACTCGGGACCGTTCGCAGGATCTTTGCCACATTCCGGGCAGTTCCCGTCGGAAGGGATCCCCTGGAGGCGGTAACCGCAGTGTGGACAGAGAACGAGGTCAGCCGACTTGGTCCGGGTTTTCCGCGAGGAGGCCACGGTGACTGGTGCCGCGCGTCCGGCAGGTCGTGTTCCTTTCGAGGACTTCTGCTTGGACTTGTTCTTACTTGCCATGCGGTTGGGTGCTCTGTGGGAGGGGGGCGGTGGGGGCGAATCAAGTGGTAGCAGTATCGCCGATTCAACGGTTTTGTGGAAGCTTGAACTGGGCGTCACAGAATTTTCGCCAAGCGATTTGGCAATGTTCCAGGGTGTAGTCTGAGCCGCATTCGGGACAGGTGCCTTTTTCGGGACTCCCTTGCAAGCTGTATCCGCAATGTACGCAGAGCTGGTAGTCGAGTCGTTCCACTTTTCGTCGCCATTTCCTGAGGTGCCCTAAGTAAACCAGTACCACCAATGCGACAAATGGGAGGGTTATGAAGCTGTCTACCATGGCCCAGTATCGCAGGACGAGGTCGGGTGCCTGGAGTTGGGGCAATGTCCAGGTAATGATGTCAGCAAGAAAAACGCACAGCGTGATCAAGAATCCATAGCAGATCACCAGCATGTTCCGAACCGGTCGAGGCCAACCACCGGCTGGTCCAGCGGGCGGGGTTCCCTCTGGGCTTCCTGGAGGAGCCAATGGGCCTGGCATTCCACAAACCCGCTGCCAGCCCCACTGGGTTTGTTGGAGATTGAATTCGGTCTGGCAGGCTGGGCACTGGCCTGTTTCTCTTTGATCTCCAAGAGGCGTGCCACATTGAACGCAAAGGGCAAAGTTGTTCTGGCGTGCTTTCTTCTGCCATCGTTTCTTAGAGTGCCATGCTGCCAGGAGGGACAGCAGAACGGTGATGAAGATCGTGGTATAGGCCAGTATCTTCCAGAGCTTTGGCTCGATGGCATCGAGAATGATGAAGACCACAATCACAGCCAGGCCGCAGGCCAGGCCGAGGGAGACAACGATGATCCAGAAAACCCTGAGTTTCGTGGGCTGGGGAAACAGATTCTCATGCGGATGCCACGAATGGATTGGGTTGCGTTGTTTGACCATGTGGCGGACTTGTGGTTTCAGTGGACTCGTTTCATCTTCTGCAAGAACCACGGTCGGGCGGTATGACGGAAGGCCGCCCAAATCGAACGGTTGGCTTCCACGTTGTAGGCCGTACCACACTCGGGACATTGGCCGATGGCCTCATGACCCTGGAGTG
>JAYZAT010000053.1:0-22652 GCA_036339555.1 Planctomycetota bacterium | reverse complement strand
TGCACGCAGAGGATTTGAAGCAGCGAAAATGATGAAGCCACCGTCGGGATTGGCAGCGTTCTCATAACCGATGACCAGGTCATCCAGATCGTCGATGTTCAAGTAATCGAATCCTGCCAGGCAGGTGGGGATCACACCGGGGGAGAAGTCCGCGGCTGTGAAACCATCGGAGGGGTCGGCATCGTCGTTGAGGTAGACGGAGATGTCTGTGGAGAGATGATTCGCGACGGCGAGGTCCTGGTTGCCATCGCCGTCGAAATCACCGGAGGTGATGTCGACGGGCTCATCGCCGGTGTTGACAACGATCTGTTGACCGATTCCGCCAGCCCCGTCGTTCTCGAAGATGACCAATTGGCCAGGCGTTCCGTCAAAGATCACGCAGATCTCCTCGGCGCCATCGTTGTTGAGATCAACAACTTCCACGGCGGTGGCATCGGCCTCGACCGCGGTGGTGTTGGCATCATCAAAGGCCAGCAGGTCCGAGAGGTTGATGACCTCGATGGCAATTTCCCAGACTCCTTGAGAGGCATCTCCATCCCGGTTGGCTGGAGGAGCACCATGTTGCAGTTGGAAGGCAAGATCCTTGCTGATCCCAGGCAACAGCACGAGCTCGTAGCGATCCTCGCCCTCGGGCGGAACGACAGCGGATGACAACAGGGTGAACCGCTGGCCAACAACCAGATCCTCCGCGGGTATCAGGCCCAGGTCGACTCCGAGTGTGCCACCCAGGGAGGGAGCCTGTCCGGTCACGATTCTGGTGGGTGACGTTCCAGAGTTATCAGGAAGCTGGAAAGTGATCGTTGATCCCTTACCAAGCGACAGCGTGCCATCGACCGACAGGCTGGTTTGTGCAAGTTCGAGCGTGCCGGCCTCTCCCGGACCTCCGATCATCACATCCTGTTCAACCTGAAGCATGCCACCACCTGCAAGAGAGAGGACAGCCGTACGCAATTCAGGCGGTGAGGAGATTCCCAGGCTTCCATTAATACTGGGGTTCACGCCCTGTTGGACTTGGGCATCTAACAGGAATTCGATCTGATCCAAGGAGATCATCATGGACCCGGTCCATTCGGCCAGGTCGAACACGACGGTTCGAAATTCTGCAAGCAGCATCGAGAAGAGGGCTGTTGAAATTCCATCTGGAGGAATGGACCAGGACTCCGGGGCTGACAACAGAGCACTCTCAGTGGTTGTTGTCCAGGTCACGAAGTCCTCGAGTTGGAAATCAGCCAAGTAGGGACGCTGACTTATCTCGAAGGGGTGCGTAAAAGCAGTTGTCATCAAGGTCGAACCATCAATGGCCATGGCCCATCCCAATGCATCACCTTCGGCAATATCCGTTGAGATGTATGACTGGGTCATTTTCCACCAGGCTCCTGCGACACGTTCCTGGTACGCGACGACGAGACCGCTTCCATCGCCCATGTAATCCGACCATGGAGCGCCGACTAAGGCCATGCCATCCGCTTCGCTGATCTCGACCGACCAGCCAAATTGATCGGTTGCCCGGCCAATCGGTGTATCGAGATAAGACTCCAACGTCCAAGTCACTACACCACTTGATGGTGTGGCTCGGAACAAGAAGGCGTCGCCAGCGTTGTAACCGAAGTAGTTCGATTCGGGCGCGCCAACGACCAGCATGCCATCATCAATGGCAACGTCGTGCCCAAATGCCAATGTTTCATAATCGATGAATTCATCACCGGGTTCGATCTTCTGCTCATGGATCCAGACCGAATCGGAAGTCAATCTGAAGATATCGACGGAACCTGGCATGCTGGAGTTGTTTCGTATGACGTTTCCGCCTACGAGTACAAGCTCGCCGGCATCATCGACATCCATGTCGATACTGCATCCAAATGCCGAATCACCTCCCGCGTAGTCAGGTGGATAGAGGAAGGTGTCCAAGAAGGCGTCTTCATCAAGCCAATCCCAAGTGTAGATGTATACCCTTCCTGAGAAGAAATCGCTGGTTGGGTATGGAGCCCCGACTGCGATCTTGGTCTCACCATCAACTTCTGTGATGGCAACGCTTCGGCCAAATTGTTCGGACGTATAGTCCCCAGTTAACTGAGTCGCGTACGACCAGACATCTTTCTCTCTGACGTAGACCGTGGCTGTGCCACCCGAGGGTAGGTAGGGGGCCGGTGCACCAACGACAGCCAAGTCACCAAGGATCGCTACGCTCCTTCCGAATTGACTATCCGTTGGAAGCGAGGGGGGGACGATGCCATGCTTTGAGACGGCGTACCAGGGCGAGGTCTCGCTATCTCTGGAATAGAGGTGTACGGCGCCACCGTCACCAGGATTTCCTCCGCGGTAGTCACCCACCAACGCATCATTCCCCGAGATCGATATATCCATGCCGAACGAGGGAAAGTCTGAATCTACCCATGGTGGTTTTTCGATCCGTTGCTGAGACAGATTCAAAGGAAATGCTGGCCGCGTGTCTGACTGCCATTGACCATCCTGTTTGACATACGCAAAGCAGCCTCCAGCTTCCTCAGCAACACCCGGAATATCAACTGCGCGAGCTCCGATCAGGACGCCGCGACTCCCAACTCCAACTGACAAACCGAAGAAGTCTGCAGGTTCGCCAATTTCAGGATTGAGCTCTGCCTCGAACACCCACTCCAGGCTTGAGGGGGCAAATCGGAACAGCTTGGCATGACCACTATTCGTTCCAAGATTGCCGCCCTGTGAGGCACCGATGACAGCAAGTTCACCATCCAAGTCAACGGCACCGCCGAAACCATTGGTCGGTTCCGTCGGGTCCTCCCGGATGATGCTCTCAAGTTCCCATGTCTCGTCGCCATCATGTCGGAAGAACGAGCCACCGCCGTAGTACGCGCTGTTCTCAAGAAACGTAGCGCCGATGAGTACGGCATCTGAAGCAGCTGCTACCGCGATTCCAAAGTAGGAATTCTTTTCATCCCAAGGCGGTGGCGGATAGAGGATCGTTTCGGCAGTTGGTGAGTCATCAACACATTGATAGGCGTACGCCAAACCATGATCGGTACCTTCAACGGTTGCAAATGGCGCGCCGATGACAAGCACATCATCAGCGTAGTCCATGCTCCGACCGAAACCATCGAGATTGTCCCCTCTGGCAAGTGGCGTCGAAAGAGGTCTGGGCGCAGCTGCCTGCCTGGTTAGGGGGTAAGACCATACTTCGCCATTGCCACCATGCGGATTGGGTTCGCCTCGCGCCGCAATGAAGGCATATGTTCCATTCATTGCCACACGATCACCAAATCGGTCGCCCGCATCCCCATACAAATGCTCGATGAGTTCATGCAAGACCCACGCCGATCCATCCCATTTAAAGACGTACACTCGTCCGCTCTGATCACCTGCTGCATTGAATGCGTAGGGAGCGCCCACGATGATCCGGTCTCCATGGATGTCAACCGATTCACCAAAGTGAGCGCCAGAGTTCACTTGGGTGGCATCGAGTAGCAGCCCGAGTCGTGCCTCGAAATCCCATGTGTTGGTTTTCTCATTCCAGCGATGTACGGTGACATCACCGGAATCGGAGACGCTGCCATCACCTCCGGGTGCACCAATCACAGCAATGTCACCTTCGATTGCTACAGAGGTTCCGCCGAAGTCCTGTGCAGTTGCAGCCGGTGAATACAGCAGTTGGGAACCGTCAACAAGGCCTTGGTTACGGCTGGAGGGACGTCGTTCCTGGGACAGGGCGCTGCTGGATACAACACCTGCCAGGATCGTCGAGAACACCAGTCGGGTGGCGGTTCGATTCCACATATTTTCGCTCTCTCTCCTGTGCGGTCCCCCGATTTCGATTGGCTCACGCGTCCTTCCTATTATGTGTAGGGAGGGCCTGGGCTCAAGAAGGTTCAGGCTCATTTGGACATCTGTCTGCTCACAGGCTCAGGAGACCCTGTAAGTGGGGTTGAAGATCTTCTTTATTCGAGGCAATTGAGTGTTGAGAGGCCCTATTCGGACCAAGCTTCCAGAAGCAAGACCACCAAGCCTGGCCTACCATTCGACCGAACGAATCAACACCGGGGTTGGATACCGAGGCATGAACCCCTCTTTAGGTGGAACGTGGAGCCCATCGTGACCTCCGAGGCGAGGACCAACCCGTCATCTGACGGATCGAGCACCAGGACAAACCAGGGCAATCCCCTGCGATGGCTGTTCGATCTTTTTAGCAGTGTTCGCTTCGGCATCGTGCTGTTGTTCTTGCTGTTCGTGTACTCGGGCATCGGGTCGGCGGGATTGCCCCTGACCTATGCCATCTGGGAACCCGGGGCCTGGACCGCGGTTCGCGCCTGGCGTGGCCTGGAGATGACCGAGTACGAGTGGTTCAACTGGTGGCCTTTCTTTGTTCTCGTGGCCCTGACCTGCTTGACGCTGATCGTTACCACGCTCCGACGCATCCGCTTCTCGGTCATCAATCTGGGGGTGTGGATGGTGCACACCGGACTGATCACGCTGGCCGTGGGATGCGTCATCTACTTTGCAACCAAGATTGAGGGCGATGTTCCAATCGCGCGGACTCGAATCGTGATTCAACCCGCTGGCGGCCCGCAAGCATCACTGCGGGTTATGCCTGGACATCAGGTTGAGATGACGACGTCCCAGGGACCATGGCGCTTCCAGATCATCGATACGGATCCAAACTGGGAACTCCTCAGTGGTGATGACAAGGGCCAGACAGCCTATGCCGTCAAGGTGATGGTTGAATCGCCGTCGGGCATGTTCATCCGGCAACTTCTGGCGGGGTATCCGGAGTTCACTGAGGACATGGTCCAGTCAAATAATCCGAATCAACCTTGGGCGCGGGCTGTGAAAGAAACGGGCCAGTATTTAGTGGATGACACCCTGATGATGGAACTGGCGCCGGATACGCAGTCGCGTTTCTGGGTGATGGATTCTGCAGCGTTGTACTTCCGGGAAGTGCGGGCAACGGTGGATGGTTCCTATGTTCCCTTGACTCTTTGGGTTGAACGGCCCATCGAAGGTCTTCCGAGATATAACGAGTACATCGAATTGGCGACGGATGCCTGGTTGCCAACGGGTGATGATGCGGTCAAGACGGGTCCCTTGGTTTTGCCCGTACCAGCCGCATCGCCCGATGATCCTTTGGGCGACGAACCACTCTACGTGACGGCCTACCTTCCTTATGCAGGCATGGAATCTCGTGACACGCCGGGCGGCGACCACCATAATCCAGTGGTCAACCTGACCCTGGACACAACGGAGGGCAGGCAGGTAGCGCACAGGATGTTTGCCCTGGATAAGAATCCGACTAGCCCGGATCCCTCGCTGATGCGATTTGTCTGGATCGATCACGAAGACGAGATTGAATCGATGGCCGAAGCACGCGGCCCACGTCTACGGATTGGTGTGCCCAGCGAAGATCTGCTCATCGAGGAGGACATCGCTGGGTTTACCGAGTTGGATCCAAATGCACCTTGGATTCCCGTGGAGGGAACCGATTACGCCTGGCGTGTTCAGCGAATCGATAACGACATCCAGATTCGCGGTCGTTCCCTGAACATGGCTCGGGTCGAGATGCGTAATGGCAACCAGACCTGGCTTCGCTGGGTGTTCGACACGCCAAGCTTGAATGGCGACTTCCCGCTCGACGGACCGATCGACGCTCACCTCGCACAAGACCGCCAACTCGATGAGTCGATCACGACGACCTATCTTCCCGCGATCCGACCCCTCGCACCGGTCACTCTGGTGGCCGGACCGGAGGAGGACCGCCTTCGACTGGTGTCAACCTTGATGCCCGGTGGTCCCGAGATCAGTGAACTTACGGTCAACACACCGCACTCGCTCGGACCAGATGTGACCATGAACATCACGTCCTATGACGCAAAGATGGGTGTGGAGATAAGGCCCCGTGTGGTAGCCAGACGGGCTCGGCAGCCTCGTGCCGGCGGACAATTGTCCATGGTGAAGATCCGGTTGCCTGATGCCAAGCGCCAGGCATGGCTGACCTACCATCATTATCCATTCGAGCATGAACAGGATGTCCTGAGACGATTCTCCTATCAGCCTTCTGTTATGACGATGCCTGATGGTCGGTTGATTGAGGTCATGTACTCACGTCAAAGTGCTCCGCTCCCATCCGAGGTCTCCTTGGAAGGGTTTGATGTCCGATCACATGTTGGTGGTTTTACCGGCGAAGTCTCCAGCGTCCTGAACTGGATCAGCAATGTTCGCTTCGAAGACGATGGGGGCGAGGTGCTGGCACCGGTTAGTGTGAATGATCCCAAACAGCGAGAGGGGTACTGGTACTTCCAAGCCCAGTGGGATCCGCCTGAACAGGCGACGGCTTCCAGCTCAGGAACCAACGGGTTGAACTACACCATTCTTGGTGTTGGCAATCGCAATGGGGTGTGGACCATGCTGGCCGGCAGCGTGTTATCTGTGATCGGAATGATCTACGCGTTCTACGTGAAGCCAATGATCAGACGCCGACGGGCTATGGACGTGTATAAGGGTCTCCAGGAGACAACAGCATGAGGCCATGGCGGCTGATCATCTTGTGCCTAGTCATGGTCTCTACCGCGTGGAGCCAAGAGGTCACCGAGCCAATGACCTTTGAAGCTCAGGTTGACTTGGCCCCGCTCAACGAAGTGGCGGTCTGGCAGGACGGACGGATTAAGTCCTGGGAATCATTTTCCCGGTCCATGATGCAATTCGTTAGCGGTTCCCGGAAGATTGACGGCCAGTCACCAGCGTTTACATATCTTGATCTGGCCCTTCGACCGTCTGCGTATATCGATCGCGACATCGTGTTCGTCAAGAAGAAGCCGATGCGTGCTGCGATCATCCAGGCCATTGTCGAAACTGACCGGCCTGCTGAGGCGACGGATGAACGCCTGGAAGAATTCATGAAGACGGGGTTGATCTCTCGCGAGTTCATCCTCACACCCGGTGTCGTTACGTTGCTGGGTGGCATGCAAGGCGATGTTCTTCGCTTTGCCAAGCCTATCGAGGCGATCCAGACAGCGGTGAGTGTTGCGCAGCCAGAGATTCTCAGGCGATCGATGGCGATGGTGCCGCCAGTTGGCAGTGATGCCCTTGAGCGCCCCTGGCAGACCTTGGACAACGTTTCAGCCATATCGACGGATGAACCCGTCACGGCAGCCTGGCTGAAGTTGCAGACTGCCTGGGCTGCTGAGGATGCGCCTGCAGTGAATGCGGCTCTGGCCGAACTGGCATCATCAGTTCGCGCGGTCAATCCGACCGTGTATCCATCGGCTGAACGGCTGCAATGGGAGAGTTTCTACTTTCAATGGGGGCACCTCACCTGGGTTTGGATCATCTATCTGTTCAGCATCGCATTGCTCTTGATGTGGATGGTGTATCGATGGCGTGGCGCGCTCTGGATGGGCTTTATGCTTTTCGGATTGGGTTTCATTGGCCAGACGGCTGCCGTCATGCTTCGTTGGTACGTCGCTGACCGGTGGCCCAATACCAACATGTTCGAGGCGATCACAACCTCTGCCTGGTTTGCAGCCTGCTTTGCGATCATTATGGAGTTGATCGTGCGGCGGACTCGTATGGCAGGCATCTTCGCGCTGATCAGTGCGGGCTGTTCCATGGTGGCCATGATGGCAACGCGTCTTTATCCCTTGGCCTTGAGCGCGGGGATTTCCAACAAGATGCCTGTGCTGCATGACATTTGGCTCTACATCCATACCAACGTGATCATCTTCTCCTACGCGTTGATCTTCTTGGCATCACTGTCCGCGATCTTCTATCTCATTTGGAGACTGGTGCCACGAGGTGGTACAGGTGTGGATGCCTGGGCACGTGCCGGTGGCGCTGGTTTCCTGATCGTGCCACGGGCCGGTGGTCAGGCGGGTATTACGTCAGCACGCACCAGCTTCGGCCATGTGCTGGATGGCACCACAATGATCCTCGTTGAGCTTTCCTTCATCCTGTTGTGGGCGGGTCTGGTGATGGGTGCTATTTGGGCGGATCACTCCTGGGGTCGACCCTGGGGCTGGGATCCCAAAGAAGTCTTTGCGCTCAACACCTTCATCATCTACGCGATGCTGATACACGTTCGAATGAAGGCAAAGGACAAGGGATTCTGGACCGCGATTCTTGCCGTGATCGGTTGTGCGGTGATGCTCTTTAACTGGATCATCATCAACTTCTCAATCTCGGGGCTGCATTCGTACGCGTGAGCAGCTATTGTCGGTGTCATGTCGAACCCAAGACAGGCAGAAACACGCGCGATCATTGAGGCCTGTGGTGCCCTCATCGAGGATGACCACTTCGTCTATGCCTCAGGAGCCCATGGCAATGGCTGGATTGCCAAGGACATCATCAATCTTGACCCCCGGCTTCCTCGCCGGCTTGGGGAGTTGCTTGCCGAGGCCGTGTCGGACATTCCCTGTGATGTGATCTGCGGACCGGTCATGGGCGGTTTGATCTGTGCGCAGTTCACGGCACTCGCACTCTCAACGAGTTGTATCTATGCAGAACGGGAGCAACATGACGGCAAGGAACGCGTCGTTCTTAAACGAGGCCATGACTCATTCGTGAAGAACAAACGAGTGCTTGTCGTTGATGATGTGGTCAATACCGGCTACTCGATGAAACTCACTATGGAGGCTGTTCGCCAAGCAGGCGGTGAAGTTGTTGGGGCAGCGGCCTGGATCAGTCGGGGCAATGTCGGCGCATCGGACTTAGGCGTGGACTCCTACATCTTCCTCGATGAAGTCTCGCTGCCATCATGGCCTGCCGAAGGATGCCGTCTCTGTGAAGCTGGCGTTCCGGTCAATACGACGTATGCCCACGGGGCAGAGTTCGCCGGTTCTGCGTGATCTTGTATGACGGCGAGCCTTCTGAAGGGCGCGAGGGCGGCCCTTCAGTAACGCTGGATCTCAGGATTACTGCTTTCCAATGGCCCTCAAAGGCCCCTCAAGGTACATTCAATCTGAGGCAGGGATGCCTGTCACTGGTGGTGCGTACCACCTGATGAACCAGGCAGGAGAGAGACCAGAACCATGTTGAACCCGATGACACGAGTCGCAGGCGTCGGCCTGCTGGCCTCAGCAATCGTACCTGCGGTCATCGCGGACCAGGCCTCGGACTTATTCGATGGTCTGCATGTCCATGCCATCAGCATCAACTTTGATGATGCTGATTGGTACAACACCCTCTACGACGCCTGGGGCAATGACGACTTCTACCTACCCTGCACCTTCACCTGGACCGAGCCAGGTGGGGATGACGTGGTGATGGAGAACGTGGGCGGCAGGTTCAAGGGCAACTCCTCCTTTATACATTCCGGCACCCGAAAGTCGATGAAGATCGACTTCAACGAGTATCTCGATGACCAGGAATTCCTGGGCATGAAGAAGATCAACCTGAACAACAACTTCCGTGATCCGAGCTTGATGCGAGAAAAGTTGTTCCTTGATTTTCTCCAGGGGAGGCTCGACATCCATCGTGCGACCTTTGCACACGTCACCATCAACGGAGAAGACTGGGGCCTCCACACCCTATGTGAACAGGTAGACAAGACCTTCGTCGAGAAGCATTGGGGTTCCAATGACGACGGCAATCTTTACAAGGGCGAGTACGCCGCCAACCTGGCGTACCAGGGGGAGGACCCAGAGGACTACCGCGACAATTACGAAAAGAAGACCAACGAGGAAGAAGACAACTGGACAGACATCATCGAACTGTGCCAGTTTCTAGATGAAACCAGTGCATCCGATATGGATGAACTGTTGCCTGGCTACCTCGATGTTGACCAACACATTGCAGTGCTCGCTGCTTCTGCACTGTTCTCCAGTTATGACTCGTACGTCGGTCCAGCACATAACTTCTATCTGTATCACAGGTCACAAGACAATCTTTGGCGTCATGTGAACTGGGATAACAACATGGCTTTCGGGAATTTTCGGAACGTTCTGCCTGACGGCACCGATCCGATTACGGTGCCTCTCGATTGGCATCGTCAGGGCGGCGGGCCTAATGCGGCCCGTCCATTTGCAGATGCCATCTTCGATAACGATGTTCTTTACCGACGCTATCTTCGAGCGATTTCCAAAATGCTTCGGAGCGGATTCGACACAGTTTCCTTTGATTCGCACATTGCGGACCTGGATCTTGTAATCCGCGAATACGTCAATGCAGATCCTTATTACGAATTTGCATTTGATGACTACGTGCAAAGCCTGGATGTCGATGTGGATATTGGTCCATTCAATTCCATAGGCCTTCGGCGCTTCGTCGAGGATCGAAGTGACTACGTGCGGGAGCAGTTGAATGCTGCTGCGCTCCCATCAGATATTCGATTGAACGAAGTGCAGTCCAACAACCAGTCAACCCTGGCGGATGAAGCGGGGGAGTACGATCCATGGGTCGAGATTTCGAATCTTGGCCCAGGGGCCGTCGCCCTAGAGACGATCTACATCAGCAACGACTTGGGGAATCTGGGCGCCTGGCAGCTGCCACCTGATTCATTTTCAGACGGCGAGTTCCGAGTGCTCTGGCTTGATGGAGAGCCCGGTCAGGGGGCTGCTCATGCGCCATTTGCATTGGGTATTGATGGAGGCACGCTGTACGTATCAACGAATGACGGTGGTATGCAGATCATTGATCAAGTCGTCGTTCCAGCGTTGGGCGCGGATGAGTCCTGGGGCCGTAGAGGTGATGGAGAAGGTGATTGGGAGAACACCGGGGCTGCTACGCCCGGAACACCCAATATGCCAGCACCGCCACCTTTGTCTGATCTGGTAGTCATCAATGAATTGATGGCTGACAATCAATCGACCTTTGTCGATGAGGCGGGTGAGTTTGATGACTGGATCGAGATCTATAACATTGGCAGTGAAGCGGCAGATCTCTCTGGGTGCACGATGTCAGACGGACTTGATACACCTGATGAATGGAGAATCCCTGCGGGAACTATTGTTCCGGCCGGCGCCTACCTCATTATTTGGGCAGACGAAGACCTGGACCAGGGACCATTACACGCTGACTTTAAGCTCAGTGGCCAGGGCGATGAGTTGGGACTTTGGACATCGGAAGGCGAACTGATCGACTCCATCACCTTTGGTGATCAGAGTGAGGACGTGTCCTTCGGACGTCTTCCCAACGGGGGACCTGATTGGCAGTACCTGCAGATTCCAACACCAACGACTTCAAATGTCGCTGATCCGACCCAAGTGCCCGAGTTGTATATCAACGAGGTCATGGCCTCCAACCTGGAAACGATTGCTGACGAGGCGGGTGAGTATGACGACTGGGTCGAGGTGTACAACCCAGGGCCAGTTGATGTCGATATGGGCGGTTTGTTCATGACGGATGACATGGATGACCCCGGTGCCTGGTTGGTGCCTGATGGCGTGATTGTTCCAGCCCAAGGCTTCTTGCTGATCTGGGCGGATAACGATCCCGAGCAAGGCAACAACCATGGAACATTCCAGTTGTCGGGCTCCGGCGAGACGGTTGGACTGTTTGCATTGGATGGTGTGACCATCATCGACACCATTGATTTTCCTGCCCTTGATACTGATACGGCATACGGCCGCATCGAGGACGGCGGCGCAGCCTGGGATGTACTTCCGGCGACACCTGGATCAAGCAATCAGGGCGATGCCGAACTTTGTCCTGCCGACCTGGATCTGGACGGTTACATCGGGGTGAATGACATTCTGGCTTGCATCAGTGGATGGGGGACTCCAAGTGGAGATGCTGACGGCGACAACGACACCGATGTGAATGACATCTTGATCATCATCAGTTTGTTCGGGACCAATTGTCCCTGATTTACCCAAGAGAGAGTGTTATGTGCATTCGTTTGAAAGCATCATTGATCCTGACTGCAATACTGTTCTCAGGTTCTGCCACCACCATGGCCCAAGTCTTTGACGGCTACCTGATGTACAACGTCCTGAACAGTTCGACGACGTACATGCGTGACAATGATGGCAACATCGTTCAGACTTGGACGGGCGCAGATCGGCCAGCAAGCACTGGTTACCTGATGGATAACGGTGTCCTGATGCGACCGACGAAGATTGATAATCCAAGCATGACCGGCGGTGCGGTTGGCGGTCGAGTTCAGAATATTGACCTCGATGGCAACATCCTGTGGGATTACGTGCTCAGTACCTATGAGTTGCAACCTCATCATGAGGTTCTTCCAATGCCCAATGGCAATGCCTTGTTCATTTGCTGGCACCGACGCAGTAACGAGGAGGCAACAGCAGCAGGGCGTGTCGGTCTCAGCGGAGAACTTTGGTCATGCAGCATCGTCGAAGTCATGCCGACGGGGGCAACCAGTGGCGAGATCGTTTGGCGATGGAATCTCTGGGATCATCTCGTGCAGGACACGAGCCCTGCGTTTCCCAATTACGGTGACCCTGCCGATTTCCCCCACCGATATGACGTGAACTTTGGGTCGACCCATGGCCAGGGTGGCGATTGGATTCATGCCAATGGCATGGATTACCACCCAGAGCTGGACCAGATTGTGTTCTCAAGTCATTACACGATGGAGTTCTATGTTATTGATCACAGCACCACGACCGAGGAAGCGGCGGGAAGTACCGGCGGCAACTCGGGTATGGGTGGTGACATCCTCTATCGATGGGGCAACCCCCAAGCCTATGGTCGCGGTACGTCAGCTGACCAGGTCAATTACGTTCTCCATGGCGCTAACTGGATCGATGAAGGCATGCCAGGGGCAGGCAACATCATCTGGTTCAACAATGGTGATCGGCCCGGAAGTTCTAACGACTACTCCTCGGTGATGGAGATCGTGCCTCCGCTCAATCCAGATGGCACCTACGAAATCGAAGATGGTCAGCCGTTTGGTCCAGATGAATTGGCTTGGATTTATGAGCCTGGCTCAAGCTTTTACTCCAACCATCTCAGTGGCGTCTTCAGGTTGCCCAACGGTAATACGCTCGCCACGGAAGGAACGTCTGCCAACATGCAGGAGATTAACCCAGACGGCACGGTTGTCTGGAACTATGACAGTAGTGGCCAGATGGCCAAGGGGCAGAAACTGCCCACGGACTGCCTGGATCCTGTCGTCCCCTGCCCTACGGATCTCGACGGCGATGGATCCATGACTGTCAACGACGTGTTGCAGATGCTGAGTTGTTGGGATCAGCCATGTGGTGATGTCAATGATGACGGCACGACCGATGTCAATGACATCCTGCTGTTGCTGTCGGTCTACGGCGAGGATTGTTGATGACAGACAGGTATTGAGTCGGTGGACGAATCGTCCGTATCCAACTCATCTAAAGGCACGCGTCATCAGGCCGTGCAGAGTTGTTTGTTGACATAAAAAAAGCCCGACGGAACCTGTTGGGTTCCGCCGGGCTGCGAGGAGAGGGGAGATGGGTTACCTGTGGTCTCCCGGAGGTTCTCGCAATCCTTCCGGGATCATGCCCCTCCACACCCGGGCCCGCGGTCTGAGCCGCGATGAGACGTCCGCTGGGTGTCGCACTCCTAGAACGCCGGTATGTGGGTCCAGATTGCCGCTCAGATGAGATTCCGGGAAAAAATTTGTAAACCGTTGTCAGTGAAGGACTTTGGGTGTTCTGAATCATGGCTCAGAATGGCCTTTTCAGTCACCTGGGCCGCTCTTGGGGCCCTGGAAGCCATAATCCCGGGTCATGGTCGAACGGGTCTTTCTTGGATCGGGAACACACTTGCTGCCTGCCCTGGCGGCTTGGGTTCTCCAGCAGCATGCAGATGGGGATGTCCTCGACGGCAGTTCTCACATGGTCGTGGTGCCCACGAGCCGGGCATGTCGGAGGCTTGAGCGATTACTGCTGGAGCAGGCAGGCGATCGGCAACTGGTCCCTCCGGAATTGACCACGCCATCAGGATTACTGGATCGTTTCCTGGTTCGAAAACAGGCCTATGCAGATGACCTCACGTCGCAACTGGCGTGGCTTGAGGCCATGAACCAGGCCTCGGGGTCGACACTCAGGGCAGTGACAGGACATGACACGCCGCCAACCAAACGAGAGGCTACTGCCCTCGCCAAGCGATTACAACGCCTGCTTAAGGAACTCGGGGGTGGGGGGTACACGCCAGGCGAAGTATTACAACTTGGATTGGATGCCGGCCTGCCAGTAGATGTTCCAAGATGGAACGGGTTGGAGAAACTCTGGCAAGACGTTCAGTCGATCCTGGCTTCCAGCAATCGCATTGATGCGGATGTTGCCAGGCGTGATGCCATTGAATCGAATGCCATCCAAATCAATGGCATTGAAATGGTCACCATCGTGTCTGCGGATCCAACGCGGTTGACGGGAAAACTCCTTCGCGTGCTTGATTCCAGGAACCTCGTGGTTCGTTCGATCATCCATGGTGATGCGGAAGAACTTGCAGATGACTTTGATGAGTTCGGTGCCATTGACATAGACACCTGGGTGAGTCGACCCATCGATCTTTCTGGATCAACCATGGTGAGCTGTGAACGAGTGGGTGACCAAGCTGCTGTCATTCTTGAACAAATCGCGGACCGGACCGACCAGGCTGGCAGTCTCAAAGCTGACCAAGTGACCGTTGTCGTTCCCGACGATGCCTCCGTCGGAATCCTGGTCCGCGAACTGAAACGTTGTGGCGTTCCTACTCCCCTTACCGTGTCTCGATGCGCTGGAGATGGCCGAATCTGTCGGCTGCTCCAGGTGCTTGGCGAACTTCTCGAGGAAGGTGCTGCTCGTCATTTTGGTGATTTGATCCGCCATCCCGATGTCGAGCAGTGGTTGATCGGGCAAGGCGTCGGGAACCCGGTTGCGACCTGGGACGAGTTGTGGAACCAGCATTTTCCCCGAACGTTGGCTGAACTGCGTGAAGGATCCAGGCCTCAGCAGAAATTCAAAAGTTTGCTCGGCGACTTGCTCGACCTGATCGGTCCGTTGCACGGAACGCCGCGTCCTGCCGCCGAGTGGGCTCGACCACTCATGCATGTGCTTGGAACGCTCGTGAGTGCATCGGATGTACCACTCGGGGGCCATGACGAACAGGACTTAAGCACGATCCAGGGATCGATGGAATCGCAACTTGATCTTGTGGAAGGCCCTGCCCTCACGGCTTCTGAATTGATCATGCTGCTTGTCCATCAACTTCAGTCGGGTGCGACGTGGCGTACTAATGGAAAGGGCATCTCGGTGGTCGGATGGCTTGATGCACATCTCGATGATGCGGACGAACTCTTCATTACCGGTCTGAATGAAGGCATTCTGCCATCCAAGCCAACGGTGGATGCGTGGTTGCCAGATCGCTTGAGGGACTGTCTTGGCCTGGATGGCGAGCGACGACGATTGGCTCGTGATGCCTGGCTGCTTTATGCCATCCTGTCCAGCCAACGACAGACAACCCTGATTTCTGCACACCGTTCTATCCAGGGTGATCCCTTGCCGCCCAGCAGGTTGTTGTTGCGAACCAGCGGAGCCGCGTTGGCCCAGCGTGTGCGGAATCTGTCCACGGACAGCGAGGGCACGCCACGCTTATCTGATTGGCAAGAACCAATGGCGTCTGAGAGTGGCTTCATTGAAAAACCTCTGCCTAGCGGTGTTCCGAAGATTGATCGCATGTCCGTGACATCCTTCAAGAGATTCCTAAAGGAGCCCTTGTCCTTTCTCTTGGAGCGAGATCAACGGATCCGTGCTACCGAGATCGAGACGCTTGATTCGCTTGATGCAGCCAAGTTTGGTTCGCTTGTCCATACCGTACTGGAACGATGGGGATGCGAAGAAGCCTCTCGTGATCATCGCACGGAAGACAAAGAGACGATCGATCGTGAACTTCAATCCATTCTCACGACCTATACAAATGATCGATTCGGAGCCCATCCATCAGCAGGTCTTCGAGTGCAAATCGCGATCGCTGCCCATCGACTGGAGGCCCTTGCCTCGGTTCAATCGCTGCGGGCTCAACGAGGCTGGAAGATCAACTTGGTCGAAACGAGCTTTGGTCGTGAGAACGCCCCGATGTTTCCTGCCAAAGATGGACTTCCCTTGCATGGCAAGATCGACCGCGTTGATTTGCATGAGGAACATGGATACCAGGCCCTCGATTACAAGACCGGGAGCAAGCCTGAGAATCCAGTGAAGACGCACCAGTCAAGGAAGGGATGGAAGGATCTTCAACTGCCCTTGTATCGAGTTTTGTTGAGGGACATCGACATCGTGGTTCCGCCTCAAGGCCTTGGCTATTTCCATATCCCCCCGGATTCAATGATGTGCGGCGTCTCCATGGCAACCTGGAGCGAGAAAGATCTGGAAGGTGCTATCGAGGAAGCCGAGCGCATCGTTCGGATCATTACCAGCGGTAGTTTGCTGGCCGAAGTGGAGGCCAGCTTGTGAGTGCCGATTTGATCACAGCTAATGCCGGATGCGGCAAGACGTGGACCCTGGCCAATCGTTGCATTGGTTGGTTGGTCCAGCGTCGCCGCATCCTCGGCACATCCGATCCAGAGCACCTGGTTGCGGTCACCTTTACCCGGAAGGCTGCTGGAGAAATTCTGGACCGGGTGCTTGATCATGTTTCGAGCGCCATTCTGGACCCCAAAGCGTTGGCCGGCTTTTCCCCTGGTTTCAATATCGATCCACCGCCAACCCGTGACGAATTGATCAGCGTCTTGGAGGACCTGGCTGGGACCTTGCACCGGCTTCAGCTTGGAACGTTGGACGGGCTCTACAACAAGATTGCAACAAGCTGCGCCACATTGATCGACATGCCAGCCAACTGGTCCATCGGAGATGAGCCCACGTTGGATGCCATTCGATCCAGATCACTCGATGACCTGCTCGATGCGTGCGATTCTGAAGCAATCGAATTGTTGGTGCATGAAGCAGAACGAGAAGTTCTTCAATCCCAGGTACACAAACAGTTGTTGCCCACCGTCTGGGGGAGCCATGGGGGCACTGGCCTGTTGTCCCTCTGGAGGAGGACCTCGGTTGAGTCCGGAGACCGTGCCTGGAAGGCCTTTGATGAACTGGATGATGACGCCATTGCACCGGGGGCTCGACGTGCGACCAATGAGGAACTGGCTCAGGCCTGCCGGGATCTGGCGACTGCTCCAATTGCCAAGAAGAAGGATGGCAATGACATGGTTGTCTGGGTGAAGACTCGGGCCATGCTCGTGGAATGGGCAGAGAATCGACACTGGCGTTCGTTCTTATCCCACAGGCTGGTCCAAAACATGGTCCAGGGTCAGATGTATTCAAAGAGTGTGATACCGGATGGATTCCGAAATGCGATGGAGCCATTGTTGCGTCATGCGCTTGCTGAGCTGGCAACCGGACTCAAGGCAAGGATGCGTTCATGGCGACTGTTGCTGCATGGGCTGGACAGATCATCTCGTCGGAGGCAGCGTGAGGCGGGGGCCTATTCCTTCCAGGATGTTGCAGATCTCCTGGCCGAACGCGATGTCCTCAGTGAGGGCGACCGTATCTGGCTTCAATACCAGCTTGATGCAGAATTGCGTGATCTCGCGCTCGATGAATTCCAGGACACATCCGCAGCGCAATTCAAGGTCATCGAGCCCATCATTGAGGAAATTCTTGCTGGGGCAGGTGCGCATGACTTGGATCGATCCCTGCTGATCGTCGCGGATCCCAAGCAGGCCATCTATGGCTGGCGAGGTGGTACATCGGCGTTGCTCGACAAGGTTCGATACCTCGGACAAGACAGTCTCGAGGAAACCACACTGGAACGAAGTTATCGATCAGGCCCGGCCATCATCGAATTTGTTAATGACCTCTTTGAGTCGATTGGAACCAACGAGTCCATCCTCGGAAAAACACATACCCAGATACCAAGTGACATCCTTCAGCGTTGTGGGTTGCCTGAAACCGACTTGTCGCAGAGTCCAGCCAGGCAGGGACTGGATGCCTGGCACTTCGATCATCATGAAACAGCGCATCCAGACGATCCCAGCGCCGTATTGGCATGGCGGGTCGAACGAGGTGAAAAAAGAAGAATCAAAATCGATCTTGTTGCAGAGCGTGTGACGGATATCGTCACGCGTCGACGAAATCAGTCCGGGAGCATGGGCATTCTGATGCCGACCAACAAGGGTGTCACAACTGTCGTTGAGCACCTGCGCAAAGCAGGAATCCCCGCCAGTGAAGAGGGATCCGGTGCGCTCGGTGATTCTCTGGCAGCCAACGCAATCCTTTCCTTGCTGCAGCTTGGAGATCATCCCGGGAATACAGAAGCAGCATTTCGAGTTTCCCATTCACCTTTGGGTTCATTGGTTGGTCTACAGCCTCTGGAGACCATTGATCCAGGTGATATGACGCAGGCCTTGGCGAAGGTGTCTCTCCAGATTCGCCGGCAAGTCCTGGACACGGGTCTCGAGGAGTACTTAATTTCATTGAAGAACGAGCTTGCGCCCCACACGGATGCACAGGATCAGAAAGCCATCGGATTGTGCATCGACTTGGCCTCTGCCTGGATCCCAACCGGGGTTCTTCGCTTGTCTGATTTCGTTCAACATGTCCGCACGACTTCCACCGGTGTGCCTTCGGGTGCTGCCGTTCGAGTCATGACACTTCATAAAGCTAAGGGCCTCGAGTTCGATGAAATCATTCTTCCAATTCTGGATGAACCACTGATCAAATCATCCAATACGGGAAGCTGTTTTCCCTGGTCTCCCACTGTCTTGGACCCCGTTGCCATCGTGATGCCCGAAGCAAGTCGCGAGCTGAGGTTGCATGCCCCGATTCTGGAAGTCGGTGAACAGCAACGTTGGGTCCGAGACCTGTCCGATCGGCTGTCTTTGCTGTACGTCGCGCTCACGAGGGCTCGGCATGTCATCAATCTGGTGTTTCATGTCGATGACCGAGATCCGGACCAACAGTTGACGGCTGGCAACATCATTCGGGCTGCATTGCCTGATCTCGATGAGGCTGTGCGCACTGGCGAAGAAGACAGCGAGGGACGTATCTGGATGCACACAGCAGCCGCTTGGGATGACAAGACGGCACGTACCACGGAACCACCTCAGGCGACGAGACCACCGCGGCCGATTCGCTTCGAACCCATCGATTCGGTTGATCCCGATGTGGTGGCACCTTCAACCCATGAATCCGCCACGATGGAGGACATGTTCAAGGTGCACAGCACTAGGGCACGTGATCGAGGAACCGAGTTGCATGAACTCTTCCGAGTTATTGAATGGTTGGACGATGGCCCCCCGGATGACTTGGCCATTGAGTCGGCGCTTCGCCAGGCAGCCATTGCCACAGGCATCCCACCAACCGAGGAGCAGCGTCAGGAGGTTCTGGCCACATTCAACTCGGCACTTCAACATGACGAGATTGCGGGCCGACTGAGCCGCGCGGCCTACGCACATCTCGAAGTTGATTCTCTGGAAGTCCTTCAAGAATGGCCCATCCTCCAGCAACTTGAGGACACTCTGGTTCGCGGACGCCTGGATCGACTGGTAGTGGGCAGGCGCAATGGCGAGGTCGTCTTTGCAGAGGTGGTGGACTTCAAGTCGGGGCCCATCGGGGATGACGAGGCCGGCATGGTTGAGTACTACCGTCCCCAACTGGCTTTCTATGCTGAGGTAGTCCAGGCCCACTTCAAGCTCGATCCAGAACATGTCTTCAGCCGGCTTCTGTTCATCGATGCGTGCCGCGACCTACCATGCACACCGTGTCAGACCGCCCCCTCGTCATCTTGACCGAGTACCTCGACGACGATGCCATTGCGTGGCTTGCAGAACGCGTGGATCTTCAGCAGTGTCCTGCAGACGATCCCGGCTTCCCATCACTGCTGGACCGTGCTGAAGGCATCGTGATACGCACCTATACCGAAGTTGACTGTGATTTCCTGGACAAGGCACCGATGCTGAAGGTCGTGGGTCGTGGGGGTGTCGGCCTGGACAATGTCGACCTTGAGGCTTGTGCCCAGCGCGGTATCGAGGTTGTGAACACTCCTGATGCGAACACGCAGGCCGTTGTTGAATACGTTTCCATGATCATGACGAGCCAGCTTCGGCCACATGAACAGTTAAACGAAGCTGTGGATGCAGTGGCCTGGGGACATCTGCGTGATGGCAACATCGTGCCAAGGCAGATGAGCGAAATGACCCTTGGGATCCTTGGACTTGGCCGAATCGGTTCACGTATCGCCGAGGTTGGAACAGCGATAGGATTTCGCGTTGTCTACAACGATCTTGTTGAGATTCCTGTTGACCATCGTCATGGCGCTCAACCGGTCGACCTCGATACGGTGTTGTCTGAAAGCGATGTGCTGACCATCCATGTAGACGGCCGTCCTTCGAACCGGGACTTCTTGTCTGCCGACAGGATTGCCCAACTCTTGCCCACGGTTCTGCTGCTGAATACATCACGTGGATTCGTACTCGATGTAGGGGCCCTGGCGGAATTTCTTCGAGCCCCTGAGGATGCTCGGGCGGTGCTCGATGTGCACGAACCCGAGCCGATACCAAGTGACTACCCCTTGCTCGGACTACCTAATGCAGTTCTCTATCCGCACTTGGCCTCCCGGACACGTGCAGCACAGGCCAATATGAGCTGGGTGGTTCGGGATGTCGCACGCGTGTTGGGTCGGTGATGGCTCGGTATCATTCGCAGTTCGATCCAATCAGGGAGCTTGATCATGCCATTTGAAATCGATGCCATCCATGCACGCCAAGTTTTAGACAGCCGCGGGAATCCCACGCTGGAATGTGAAGTTGAACTCACAGGTGGTTCAATTGCGCGTGCCATGGTTCCATCTGGGGCGAGCACCGGTGAGCATGAAGCCGTCGAACTGCGTGATGGAGACAAGGATCATTGGGGCGGCAAGGGCGTGATGCAGGCGGTCTCAAACGTCAATGAAATCCTGGCGCCGGCACTGCTTGGTTGCGATGCGCGTGAGCAGAGCATGATCGATGCCTTGATGATCGAGCGCGATGGAACGGCCAATAAGGGCGAACTTGGCGCCAATGCACTGCTTGGCATTTCACTGGCTGTTGCCAAAGCAGCGGCAGCCCAGACAGAGCTTCCGTTGTTCCGCTACCTGGGCGGTCCTGATGCCCGGGTCATGCCAGCCCCCATGATGAATATTCTCAACGGCGGAAAGCACGCTGACAATACCGTTGACTTCCAGGAATTCATGATCCAGCCGCTCGGTTTTGATACGTATGGTGAGGCGCTTCGGGCCGGTGTCGAGATCTACCACGGACTGAAGGATGTACTCAAGAAGCGTGGTTTGTCCACGGCCGTTGGTGACGAGGGCGGATTTGCTCCCGATCTCAAATCGAACGAGGAAGCCTTGCAGGTCATCGCCGAAGCAGTGGAGGCCTCATCCTACGAATTCGGTGACCAGATCGTGATCTGCCTGGATCCCGCCACCAGTGAAATGGTGGATGAAGCTCGACGAAAGGGAAAGGAAGGCTATTGCTTCTTTTCCAGTGAGCCGGATCGTTACGCCACAAGCGATGAGATGATTGACCTCTTCGAAGATTGGTGCGCTCGATACCCAATTCACTCCATCGAGGATGGTCTGGCCGAAAACGACTGGGATGGATGGGTGCGCCTGAATGAACGACTGGGCGACCACGTCCAACTTGTCGGTGATGATCTGTTTGTGACCAACGTTGATTTCCTGGAAAAGGGAATCGATCTGGATGCAGCCAATGCCATCCTGGTCAAAGTGAACCAAATCGGAACGCTTACGGAAACCTTGGAAACGGTTCGCATGGCACAACGGGCTGGTTGGAACGCGGTTATTTCACACCGATCCGGAGAGACGGAAGATGCCACGATTGCTGATCTTGCTGTGGCAACCAATGCCGGCCAGATCAAGACCGGTGCCCCATGTCGCAGTGACCGAAATGCGAAGTACAACCAACTTCTTCGAATCGAAGAAATGTTGGGCGAGGAAGCCTACTACGGCTGATCTTGTGGGCTTGATCCCAGGATCCCTTGTGCTTGCAGGAACGAGCGAATCGATTCGCGTTCCCGCCGCATCTCATCATCATCATCCAGCCAATTGTGTGTCCCGCGCAGCATGATCAATTCGCTGCGTGGGGCGGCCTCGTGAATTGTCCCGGCGTGACTCGATGGAATAATTTGGTCACGATCACGAGCCAGGATCAGGATTGGTACGTCGAGATCTTTCACGGCGAGATCGCTTCGGAAAGGACTGCGAACCATGAGGGGGGGCACGCCGAAGCGCCAGGCCATCGTGTCCAAGCGTGCGGGTGGCACCAGCATCACCATCGCTTGCGGTTTCTGCTGCAAGGCAACCTGGGCAAGGACAGATGAGCCGATCGAACGTCCCAGGTAGGCAATGCGATCGGGATCGATTTCGGGCCTTGCCTGTAGGCGTTCAACAAATCGCGTTGTGTCATCCACGATCGCACGTTGACTTGGTGAGCC
The DNA here is from genome assembly GCA_036339555.1 of Planctomycetota bacterium. Classification (GTDB taxonomy): domain Bacteria; phylum Planctomycetota; class Phycisphaerae; order Phycisphaerales; family SM1A02; genus UBA1668. The sequence goes on along the minus strand of JAYZAT010000053.1, from coordinate 267 downwards.
ACTCCCGCGTCCATACCCTCGGTATTCAACCAGCAGAACTGAGGTACCCAATTCAGCCAGCCATTGAAAATCCAGGCAGTCGTCGATGACTTCCGCATTTCCGTGAGCGAACACCACGGCGGGCCCCGGCGCCTCTGCCGAGGCGCCTTGGCCCGGGATCAACCACGCTTCCACTCGATAGCCATCGCCCGTATCCAGCCAGAGGGACTCGACACCTTCTGGAACATGCTTGAACAGTCGGTCGGGACCAACAGTACCTCGTGGAAA
>JAYZAT010000052.1:0-9748 GCA_036339555.1 Planctomycetota bacterium | reverse complement strand
GGGAAGGCGTTTCCTCTTCTCGCTCGATGTGCAAATAACCGCTGACGTACCGAGCCGGAATGCCGGTCATGCGAAGGAGTCCAAGGGCCGCGTGTGCGAAATCCTGGCAAACGCCGCACCCACCGGCCAACAACGCATCGGTCGTTGAATGGGCATCGGTGACGTGAGGTCGATACTCGAAGCGTTCCGGCAATCCCTTGCCGACAATCTCGACAGCTTCGCCAACGGTTCGGACCTTCGTCAGACCCATATCGGCATGCAGGGAACGCAGGGCAGAGTCATCGATGATCGGCTCAGCAATCTGGAGAAAGTCCCAGAGATCCATCGAGGGAGGCTTGTCCATGATGGGATCTTCGATCAAACCGGGAAGCACGACCTTCGGCGTGGTTTCCACCAGTGATCGGGCAAATACCTCGATGCGTTCGTGATAATCCGTGATCGAGAACCAGTGCGTGGCATTGCCCAGCCAATCCTCATGGCGGGTGACCCGGGTCGTGGGTCCAACAACCAGCGAGAACTCCAGCAGGATCTGCTCACTCTGTGTCCGCGGCTCCACCCGAATATCCATGTGAGACTCGCGGATAAAGCCGCTGTAACGGAAATGCAATCGATGTTCAATCTGAAGTAACACGGTGAATTCTCAGGTCGTGAAATACTGGTGGGATAGAACGTCATTGACCTCGGTCACGGCGGCGACCAGGTCAGCGCAAACCGCTTCCAGGTCATCCAATGCCATGAGATCATTTTCCTCATACCGCAAACGTGCAGACAGGCGGCCGATCAGTCGAGCAGCCTCCGACATGCCGGTACCCGCCTCCAGAATGCTGATTGCCTGTTCCATACGTCCCAGGCAAACACGTACGGAGTGCGGCGTGTGTTCGTCGAAGAGCAGGAAACGGGCCACACGGTCTGGATCGAGATCTGCGCCATACACCCGGCGATAGTTCTCAAGTGACGCCAAGGTCCGCAAGACACCTCGGATGCGTGCGTGGTGCAACGGGATGTCGATGTCAGAAGGATGCTCCAACAGGATCGGCAGCCGGTGCTCGATGACCAGCAGGCCTCGATACATCCGTTCGAACATCATGCCCATCGTCAGGAACAACCACGCTTCATCCCGGATAAAGGCTCGATCGATGGCCCCGCTGATCCCATAGACCTCACGCATCACGCGGCTCACGACTTGGTCGGGTGCCGCTTGCCGTGCTCCAGCTGACCGCACGTCAACATCCAATTTAAGCCAGCATTCATTGATCAACTCGAAGACCTCGCGTGTGAGGTATTCACGAACAGCTCGTGCGTTTTCGCGGGCTCGACGAATGGAGGAGGCCACGGAGAGGTCGTTTCCAGGACCAACGAGATAGGCCCACAGGTACGAGATACTGACTTCATCAACATCATCGCCCTCAACCTCTGGCGCGATGGAACCAGGATAGATGTTGCCCAACTGTCGCCAGAACTGGCAAGCCAGCTCTGGTGAAAGGCCCCGCAATTCCACGGTCAACTGTTCACCAACCTGCAACATGCGGCAGATCTCGGCAGAACGCTCGACGTAACGACCCATCCAGTAGATGTTCTCCGCAGCGCGGGACAGCATCCCCCTCACGACTTGGACTCCCCGGGAAGGTCAGCCAGGATCCAGGTGTCCTTGCTGCCACCTCCCTGTGAAGAGTTCACCACGTAGGAACCTTCTTCAAGGGCAACACGTGTGAGGCCACCAGGCAGGACTCGGATGTGTTCACCACAAAGCGCAAAGGGGCGAAGATCGACACGACGCGGTGCAAACTTGCCATCGACATAGGTCGGGTGTGATGAGAATTCGACCAGTGGCTGGGCGATGTATGCCTCGGGCGAAGCATCGAAGGCTTCCCGAAACGATGCGATCTCGTCACTTGAAGCCGTGGGCCCCACGAGCATGCCGTAGCCGCCCGCACCACCGGCGAGTTTGACAACCAAGTCGGCCAGGTTCTCACGGATATAGGTTGCTTCATCGGGTCGCCGCCCCACCCACGTCTTGATCTGGGGAAGCTGGATGTCCTCGTCTAAGTAATACTTCACGAGATCGGGGACCCAGGGATAGATGGCCTTGTCATCGGCGACACCGGCCCCGGGTGCGTTGGCAATACTCACATTACCCGCCTGCCAGGCGTGAATGAGGCCAGGAACCCCGAGCATGCTGCTGGGATCGAAGACGACCGGGTCGATGTACTCGTCATCGATGCGTCGATAGATCACATCCACCCGTTGCTTACCCCGGGTGGTACGCATGTAGACCTGATCATCTTCGACAATAAGGTCACGGCCTTCCACCAGTGGAACGCCCATCTCACGTGCCAGGAAGGAATGCTCGAAGTAGGCGGAGTTGTAGACACCAGGGGTCAACACCGCGACCGTGGGATTTTCACGACCACGCGGGGCCGTGAAACGCAGCGTCTCCAGTAAGAGGTGTGGGTACTGTTCAACGGGTCGTACCCCATACTCGCTAAAGAGCTCGGGGAACACGCGCGAGAGCAGGTTGCGATTCTCGAGTACGTAAGACACCCCGCTTGGACAGCGGCAGTTGTCTTCCAGCACCAGGAACTCACCAGAATCACCACGTAACAGATCCGTTCCCACGATGTGGGTATAGATCCCATGCCGTGGCCGCGTCCCGATGATGGCACGCCGGAAATCACCTCGCTCAAAGACAAGATCGTGCGGAATCACGCCATCCCGAAGACACTTTTGGTCGGAGTAGATATCAGCAAGAAACAGGTTGATTGTCTCCAGCCGCTGGACCAGCCCCAACTCGACCGTGTTCCATTCAGATGCGGAGATGACACGTGGGACGAAATCGAATGGGAAGATCCGTTCGACCCCCTCTTCACGTCCATAGACGGTGAAGGTAATACCCTGGTTGATCAGGGACACATGTTGAAGTTGTTCACGTCGAGAGATCTCACCGCTGTCGAATTTCTGAAGCGTCGAGATCAAGGCACCATAGAAATCCCGCGGCGAGTCATTCGCCGCCAGGGCTTCGTCATACCCGGCCTTTGCCGCGATCCATTCCATGCGAATTGAAAGTGTAACGGTCGCCCGCAGCCCGCGTGTGGCAGGGGTGGCCAGCAGAGGACTCAGTCCTTCCAGGGCCTGGACTCGCCCTGATTACCATCCTCGGGGGCAGGACTGGGAATCGGGCGACCATGGGGATCGAGCATCGCTGAGTCGGTCTGAGCCTCCAGTTCGGCACGCATCTTGTCATCGGTCACATGCTCCAGCCGCATGGCCTGGTCATGGACATGATCCGCCGCGAGATCGGCATGACGCCAGAGCCATGTTTCCCACAGTCGATGCGATCGAACCACCTGGGCAGCCTGGCTTCTACCAGCTTCACTGAGCCGCCATGCCGAGCCCTCTCGGTAGACCAATCCACGACGCTGAAGCCTGGAGACCGCCAAGCGAGCCGCCAGTGGTCCGGCATCGGCCAGGGTCACCAGAGTCCGGCGAACCCTCGATGGTGACATGGTGTCACCACGCTCCTCGCTTCGAAAGAGCAAACCCAGGGCATCCTCGGAAACGATGCGTACCTGGAGACGCAACCTGTGCACGGATCGAACCAACAATCCATGACGTGGCGCCAGAATCCAGGCCAATCCAAACAGCACGCCGGCAAGCACAGCCATCATGCCTGCCGTCGAGGTATCTTCGACACCTCCGGGGAACCATCCCGGCACGGTGATCGCCGAGATGTGACCGAGGGCTGCCGCGATGGCGCCGATGATCACAGCCAGGATCAAGACAACCGGAAGCCGATCACTGATCAGCCTGGCTGCGGCCGCGGGCGCCACCAACAGGGAAACCACCAGGATGCTGCCAACCACCTCGAAGCAGGCGACGCATGTCGCCGCGGTCATCACCATGAGCACCTGGTTCATGAGTCCCGCATTGATGCCCGCTGAACGAGCCATGTCCGGATCGAACGCGCTGATCTTCATCTCTTTATAGAACAGAACAACCACCAGTAGGTTGATCAGACCCACCACAACAAGCACGGGGACCGCCCGCGGGATCTCCATGCCCAAGATCATCACCGTGTCCAGCGGCGCCAGTTCAATGGCGCCGTAGAGCACGCAGTTGGGGTCGAGATCAACATGATCAGCGGTCTGGACAATCAAGATCAATCCGAGAGCAAAGAGTGACGTGAAGACCACGCCCATCGCAGCCCCTCGTTCCAATCGACCCAATCGATGCAGCACCTGAGTGAGCACAGCCGTCACCACGCCTGCGATCGCAGCCCCCAAGAACATCCAGAGGTTGTCGCGACTACCACTCACCAGGAAACCCAGGGCAATGCCCGGGAGGATCGCATGGGAAATGGCATCACCCATCATGCTCATTCCACGAAGTAACAGGAACGTTCCAGGCAATGCACAGGCAAAGGCCGCCAGCACACCCAAGGCCACGACCCAGTCGTCCAAGCCCGTCATCCACGTCATGACGTGCCTCCACTCAACCCGTGTGGACTGGAGGGCAAGAGGTCATCGGGACCCAGGGCCGCTTCTAATTCTCGCACCAATTCAACGCCCAGTACATGCTCGATGGCATCGGCATCCCGATCGACATGCGTCGGAGCAATATCAGCATGCTGAATGAGAAAGAGTTCCCAAAGACGGTGGTTGCGAACGACCACTTCAGCAGCTGCCCGACCATGGTCGGACAAGATGACTACGTGATCACCATGAAAGCTGACCTCGCCGCGTCGGCGTGCTTTCCTGAGCAGGCGGTCGACCTCGCGCCGTGTCCAGGATCGGCGGTTGATCAGATCTTGCACACGAACGGTCTCCGAGGTTTCCTGGCATTCCCAAATCGCGCGCAGGATGTGTTGGCGGTTCGTCCGGCGGTGAATTCGAAGGGCCCGAAGGAAACGAAGGAGGAGACCACACCGACTACCAAAGACCAAACTGACAACAAAGAAGCCAGCGGCCGAGAGCACGATCACCGCACCAGCGGGCATCCGGGGCACCAGGGCACTGATGGTCACCCCAATCCAGGCGCTGGCGGCACCGAGAAGGGCCGAGATCACCATCATTTGAACCAAGCGGTCTGTCCAGTAGCGAGCTGCTGCTGCCGGAATAATCAAGAGAGCCAACACCAGGATGAGACCGACCGCCTGGAGACCAATCACCGTCACCGCTGTCCCCAGCAGCAACAAGGCAATGTCGAGCGTATTGACAGGCCAGCCTTGGCTGCCAGCGAAATGCGCATCAAAGCAGAGCAAACGAAATTCCTTGTAGAGGGCAGCCGCCATGAGCACGACCAGCAAGGCCGCGAGGCCGATCCCAATCGCATCCGCTCGGACCTTGGTGGCGGTTTTGCCATAAATGATCGACTCCAAGCCCGCCTGGTTACCGGTTGGCAAATCCTGGATGACGCCCAGCAAGGCAATGCCCACACCGAAAGCGGTACTCATCACGATGGCCATCGCCGCATCGTCACGCAGCATTGTGGTGCGGCGCAATAACAACACCACGGCAGCAGCAGCCACCCCGGCCACACCAGCCCCCACCAGCAATCCAACCGGCCAGCGACCCGTCCCACCCAGAATGATCATCAATAGGAAAGCGATCGCGACACCGGGGAGCGTGGCATGGCTGATGACATCGCCTATGAGCGCTCGCTTGCGCAGAAGTAGCAGTGAACCAACCGTGCCCGCGGCGATGCCCAACAGCACCGTGCCAATCACCACGAGACGCGTGTTGTAATCCTGGAGCAGCAGAACCCGAAAGAAGGTGTCCATGCTTCAGGCCTCCTCCTCCCCGCGGTGGGCACGACCGAGCGCCATGGCAGCCTGGTCCAGCAAGGTCAAGCGACCACCGTAGGTACGACGGAGGTTCTCGATCGTGAAGGTATCGGCCACCGATCCGGCGGCGACAACCCGCATGTTGAGCATGACGACCCAATCAAAGGACTCGCGAACGGTCTGCAGATCATGATGCACGCAGACCACGGTTCGACCGTTGCTTCGCAGTTCTCGAAGGACTGTGAGGATGGCTTGCTCGGTCGAGGCATCCACCGAGGCAAAGGGTTCGTCCATCAGGTAGAGATCCGCTTCCTGGACGAGCGCTCGTGCGAGAAACACGCGTTGTTGTTGACCACCTGAGAGTTGGCTGATTTGGCGCCCCGCCAGATCGGCCAGATCGACGCGTTCCAAGGCAGCCATGGCAGCCGCTCGTTGACGACGGCCCACGGGTCGACACCAACCCAGGCGGCGATAGGTTCCCATCGCCACCACGTCCAGGGCGCTGACCGGGAAGTCCCAGTCAACCGATTCACGCTGCGGCACATACGCCACGCGCCCTCGAAGACGGCTGATCGACTCGCCCCAGAACAACACCTCCCCGGAGACACGGGGCACCAGATCCAGGCAAGCTTTCAGCAGCGTGCTCTTGCCGGCCCCGTTGGGACCAACGATGCAGACCAATTGTCCTTCCGGAATATCGAGGTCAACATCCCAGAGCACTGGCTTCCGCTGATACGCGACGGTCATGTCATGGATCGACAGTGGGGCTCGCGTGTCATGCTCACTGCCGGGGACATAAGGCACCTGGCCTGAATGAGCGTCGATCGTCACGGCCCCACCGGGTTCTCATCAGAGCTCAGTCCCACGGCCGTCTCGTCGCCCACCTGGATGGTTCGACCACCCAAGGCTTCGGTCATGGTGCGTGCGTTGTGCTCGATCATCCCCTCATAGGTGCCTTCTTGCGTTCCGGGTCTTCCCATCGCATCAGAGAACAACTCGCCGCCCACCACAACGTCATGTCCCCTCGCCTTCGCTCCCTCGATCAGGGCCTGCACATTCTTGCGGGGCACGCTGGACTCGACAAAGACCGCCGGGATACGACGCTCCACCAGGAACTCGACCAATCCGTTGAGGTCGGACAAGCCAGCCTCGGATTCCGTCGAGATGCCCTGGATGCCGCGGACCTCCATGTCATAAGCCCGACCGAAATAACGGAAGGCATCGTGCGCTGTTACGAGGACACGTTGGTTCTCTGGAATCGACGCGATCATCAGCGTTACTGATTCATGCAACTGCAACATCGAATCCAGCGCCTTGGCTGCATTGGCTTGATAGGTCGAGCAACTACTCGGATCGATCTCGCAGAGAACTCTGGCCACTTCTTCCAACGTCAAAGCCCAGGTTTTCACATCCATCCAGACATGAGGATCGGGATGACCCACTGCAGACTCATCCTCCAACAGCACGGCCGTCGGTAATCCGGCGGTCACGGCATGCACTGGACGACCGCGACTGCGGGCCCGCGTAAACACTTCTCCCATGCGTCCTTCGAGCTTCAATCCGTTGTAGAAGACCACGTCGGCAGCCAGTATGCGCCTGACATCAGAGGTCTTGGGCTTGTAGAGATGCGGATCGACACCCTCGCCCATGATGCTCACCACCTCGGCCCGATCACCGGCCACGTGGCGAGCCACGTCGGCCACCATGCCTGTAGTCGCCACGATGGAGAGCTTCGTCGCACCAGCTGGCACGTCGTCATCGGCCAGGACAGCTCCCGGCACCACGATCGATACCAATAGGAAAAACAAGGCGAAACTCAATTTGTAACATAGGCTACAAATCATGTAGCGTATACTACACTTTGGCCTGAAGACCGTCAACCATGGATTCCAAGATGTGAGCAGGCTCGCCAATCAATTTGCCAAAACCCGCACGGATCATGCCACGGAGACCGCTGAGGACTACGTGGAAGCCATCGATGACATCCTGGCCGAGCAGCCTTCCTGTCGCGTGAAGGACCTTGCCGAGCGGATGGACGTGAGCCATGTGACCGTGACCCGCATCCTGCAACGCCTGTCTAATGAGGGCTTGGTGGCCAAGCAACCCTACGGACCGGTCGACCTCACCCCCACCGGACGGCGCATGGCCAAGGCCTCGCGACGTCGACACGAACTCTTGCTGGAATTCCTACGCTCCCTTGGAGTCCCTGAGGCGGATGCCATCCGGGATACCGAGGGCATGGAGCACCATGTCTCGGAAGCAACCTTGCGGTGCATGCGGCGTTACCTGGATACACAATGATCTCGCCAATCCACCTTGGCAGGCCTGAAACACGCCCTGTCTTACCTCCAGGCAACTTCCTGTCAGAAAAAATGGTGAATCCGTGACATACGCCCCTGGCAACCGCATATGTAGTGGCGAGGGGTTCTTTGGCGACACGGAATTCGCGCTTCCTCGCCGCAAACAAAGTGATATGGGGCTCCAGATCCCCACCACTTGAAAACGAGGAATAGCCATGAAACGGGACACCAACGCTATCCTGCGCGCTCTAGCCGCCATCGGCCTGGGCACCATGACAGGGACCGCTGCTGCTGCAGAATGTGCACCAGGCGAAATTGAGGACTGCTTTGGAAACTGCGCACCAGCCAACTGGCTCGGTGACGGCTTGTGCGATGACGGCACCTGGAGTCACGACAACAATCCGATTTATTTGAACTGCCAGGGCTGGAACCTGGATTCTGGCGATTGCGCCAACGATCCCTTCCTGCCAGTCTCAGGGATGCCGGTACCGTCGATGGCGGCCCTGGACGTCGCCGTGCTGAACATCATGCACCCCGACGACGTCCACGCTGGGGCGGTCGGCGTCATGAAGGACGGCGTCGTGGTCTACCAGCGGTTCTTCGGCTGGAAGGACCAGGCCAAGACCCAACCACTGCAACCCGACACCATGATGCGTATTGCCTCGGTAACAAAGCCCCATACGGCGGCCTGCATCCGGGCACTGATCTCCGACGGAACCATCGACCTCAATGACAACGTCTTTGATGTCGGACAGGCCGGCGGCGGCTTACTGAACATCGTTCCCTTCAACGGGCTTGGTGATGTTCAACTTGCCAATGTGACCGTCGATCACTGCCTGCGTCATCGAGGTGGCTGGAACCGAAATTCGACCTTTGGTGTGGGCGATCTCACCTACAAGGAGATCGAGATCAAGCAGGACTACAACCAGGATCTCCCCCCGAGCCGTGCCCAAACGGTGTCCTGGATTCTGAGTCAACCGCTTCAGCACAACCCAGGAACACAATATGCCTATTCCAATATCGGCTTCCTGGTGCTTGGTCTGATCGTCGAAGAATATGCCGGGATGCGTCCGATCGGTTTCCTCCACGAACGGGTGCTGGCCCCGGTAGGCGTTCTACCGGCTGAGGTCGAACTCGGTCGGACCTTCCCGGCAGATCGAAATCCAAGCGAGCCCTGGTACGACGACCAGGGCGCGACGTGGCCCAATGTGTACGCCACATTGGATGATCTGCAGAACGATCCCGCAGGATCGATGGTCCCCTCGCCCGATGGCGGCTGGAACATGGAAGCACGCATCGGCCAAGGTGGCCTCATTGCCACACCCCGGGCCCTGCTGCAATTCCTGGACAACTACCAGATCTCCGGTACCAACATCGGTGTTCCTCGCAACAAGGCCGCCGAAGGGGCCAACTGGAGTTGGGTCCATAGCGGCGCCTTGTCAAGTGGCACGAACTCGATCGCCCACCAGTGGAGTGATGGCTATTGCTTCGTGGCGATGTTCAATCGAAACAAATGGAACGGAACGGACTACTCGGTTCAGGCCCGTGATGCATTCAAGGACCTGTTGGACAACGGCGATATCGATGTTCCGTCCTGCCCGCCCAACTACGTGAAAGATTGCAATGACAACTGCGTACCCGCCTTCTGGCTGGGAGATGGCAGTTGTGA
>JAYZAT010000051.1:0-30599 GCA_036339555.1 Planctomycetota bacterium | reverse complement strand
CGAGCGGTCATCGACCTTGTCGTGGAGCACGATGATGCCCAGGACATTGCCCTCGAAGGTGATCGCAACGACCAGTTCCGCTTGATCGGCTCGGCCATGCCCCGTGTGGCCTCTTGGCAGTAGCTTCGGCCCACTTACTGGGCATGGCATCGCAGCGGACGCTATCGTTCAAGCATGTTCTCGATCCGAGTAGAACGGGTCTTTTCAGCTGCCCATGCCATCGTTATCCAGGGCACGGAAGAAGTCCTGCATGGACACGATTGGCGTGTGCGGGTGACCCTGGAAGCGTCCGCGCTTGATTCCGATGGCATGGTGTGCGATTTTCATGCGGTCGAGCAGGCGGTCGATGCGATCCTGGCGCCGTTTCATAATGCGAACCTGAACGAAACACCTCCATTTGACACGCTCAATCCGACTGCAGAGCACGTCGCGATGCATATCGCTCAATCCCTCCAGGCAACGCTTCCGGTGTCGGTGACTGCGGTCGTCGCAGCTGTGACTGAGGCACCAGGCTGCGAAGCGCGTTGTCGGTTGGAGCGATCCTGATAGGATCCCCGCCCCATGTCCGACGATCACTTGAACGATGCACCACTGATGCTTTCGATCTCCGGGGCACGTGGTATCGTCGGCGCCTCCATGACACCCGAGGTTGCGCATCGGCTGGCAGCGATCTGGGGCGCGTACCTGGCTTCGACGGCGACAGAAACGCCTCGCGTCATCCTGGGTCGCGACAGTCGACCATCTGGTCCGGCGTTATCCGAGGCCGCGGCCCGTGGATTGTCGGATGCAGGTTGCGAGGTCATTCGCCTGGGAATCGTGACGACCCCAACGGTGGGTGTGATGATCGGAGCTGCCCGGGCGGTCGGTGGTGTGATGATCACGGCATCTCACAACCCGTCCCCTTGGAACGGACTCAAGCTACTCGACGGTCAAGGCACGGCGCCGTCTGTAGACGTGGCGCAGGGCATCATCGATGAATTTCAAAGCCCATCGTCGGTTCCGCATACCGATGCTGAACTCGGGATACACGACGAATCTCGTGCCGAGGACACCCACCTGGCCAAGGTGTTAGGTCAGGTCGAACCTCAGCTCATCCAAGGCTGTGGTTTTCGGGTCGTGCTTGATTCGGTCAACGGTGCGGGAGGACCAATCGGTTTGAACCTGCTTGAACGCTTGGGTTGTGATGTTGTTCGGTTGAACTATGAGCCCACCGGCGACTTTGCCCATCCGCCGGAACCCCGAATCGAAAACCTGGGTGAACTGTGCCAGGCAGTACCCAAGGCAATGGCACAAGTTGGCTTTGCACAGGATCCGGATGCGGATCGCTTGGCGATCGTGGATGAGACCGGGCGGTATATCGGCGAGGAGTACACGTTGGTACTCGCAGCGATGTCCTGGTTGCGACGTTACCCGGGAGTACCGGTTGTCACGAATCTCTCCACCAGCCGCATGATTGATGACGTGGCCACGGGGTTTGGTTCCACGGTCTTTCGATCGCCGGTAGGGGAGGCGAATGTTGCGGAGGTCATGCGTCTCCAGGGTTCGACCATTGGTGGCGAAGGCAACGGCGGTGTCATGATTCCTGCTGTTACATGGGTACGTGACAGCTTGACGGCCATGGCTTTGGTCTTGGAGTTACTCGCCCGGGAACAAGGGGCTCTGTCCGTGATCGTGGATGACCTCCCGACCTATTCAATGATCAAGCAGACCATCGAGTTGGAGGGAGATGATGCGAGAACACGTCTCCTCCAGGGCATCGAGGATCTCAAGCTGCATTACGAGGGTCAGCCTGGGGCCAGGATCCAAACGTCTGATGGAGTGCGTGTCGATCTTGCCAGCGGTTGGCTTCACCTGCGACCGAGTAATACGGAACCCATTGCAAGACTCATTGTCGAAGCGAGTGATACAGCCTCCGCCGAGGGACTCGCCGACGAGGCGCGTGGCATCACGGGACTTTGATCAAGGGTTTTCCTGGACGAGCGACCAGGTGAACGGATCGGTTCGACAGTCGATGTGAGCCCCGAAGAATCCACCCTTGTGCTTTTGGACCAGTGGCCAGATGACACGGCGGTCAGTCTCCGGGATATCCAGGTCCATGACAGCCTTTGGCTCGATCCATTCCAGGCGGCCTTCATCGAATTCCATGAAGGACAGTTCTTCTGGATTGACGGCTCGAGTCACCTCAAAGAGGAAGAGCAACCAGTGGCCGGCCGCTTCGTAGGCGGTCTCCGAGATCATGCCGAAGAGCCGGATGTCCTCGGCTGCGACCTGAAGACCGGTTTCCTCTTCGATCTCGCGCAGGGCACAGGCCCAAGGGCTTTCACCCAATTCGGTTTCCAGCTTGCCTCCCACCGGTGAGTACAGATCACGATTGGGGGGCTTGGCCCTGTGAAGCATGAGCACCCGGCCCTCCGGGTCGAAGAGGTAGCACAGCACTGCGATTCGATAGGGGAACGCAGGTTGCTCGGTAGCCTGTTCGACGGTCATGAGTGTCCTTGTATCAGGAAGATGCTGCAGCCATACAACGCCGCATTTCCCAGGTGGCTTCGCGGATACCCACGAAGATAGCTCGGCTGACGATGCTGTGTCCGATGTGCAGTTCGGCCAGTCCTGGGATGGCAGCAATGGCACCGACGTTGGCGTAGTTGAGCCCATGGCCGGCATTGCAGGTCATCCCTCCAGCAATCACCTCCTGGCAACAGGCTTGGATCTTTTCCAATTCTGCCATCACAAGGGGGTGCTGCGCGTTCCTGGAATGCTGGTGGAATGTTTCCGCATAGGGGCCGGTATGGATTTCACAGACATTGAAACCACAGTCGGCGGCAGCATGGATCTGTTCAGGGATGGCATCGATGAAGGCACTGATCGGGATCCCTGCGGCCCTGAGCCTGTCCAGGATGGGAGCCAACTCGGCTTGGCGACCCAGGACATCCAGCCCGCCCTCCGTGGTGACCTCCTGGCGTCCCTCAGGGACCAGCATGGCCATCTGGGGTTGGAGGTCGATGGCAATGCCAGCCATCTCGTCGGTGGCGGCCATTTCCATATTCAGCCTGACGGTCACGACATCCTTCAGACGCTTCAGATCGGCATCCTGCATGTGGCGTCGGTCTTCCCGCAGGTGAAAGGTGACACCGGCCGCGCCTCCGAGCTGAGCCTCAACTGCGGCCCAGGCAGGGTCGGGTTCCCAGGTCCGGCGGGCCTGCCGTACCGTCGCGACGTGGTCGATGTTGACACAGAGATCAGGCATGGCGGTCTTTCCAGGCGAAGCGGGGATGATACCTCGCCTCGGATTTGGAGCCAGGTTTGTGGCAATCTCCTAGGCCATACTTGACCCGGGACTAGCGTGGGACCGCTATACTTCGCGCGGTTACCTCCGTTTTCTCGCGAATTGAATTATGACAATGGAAGATTTTGGGCGCAAGCACGGCCAGTTAAGAGAGGACCTGCTCACGCAGGGCGATCGTGTCGTGGCACATGCCATGACCGCTGTGGAATCCTTTTTTGGCAATGATCCAGGGCTTGCACAGAAGGTTATTGATGGTGATCGCATCATCGATCGGGCGGACATCGATATCGAGCGAGCATCCATCCAGTTGCTCATGTTGTCGCCGAACGACGAATACGACATACGTTCGGTTTTCACGATCGTGAAGATCAATAATGAACTGGAACGAATTGCTGACTGTGGGGTCAACATTGCGGAGGCCTCGCAAGCCTATGGTGCTGATCGTCCTAAGTCGGGCACTTTTGAAGTCATGGCCAACAGTGTCATTGGCATGGTTCGGGACGCCAATCGGGCGATGCGAACCAAGGACCAGGAACTCGCCCGGCGCGTGCTTGATTTTGATGACACCATTGATCGTTTTCGAGCCGAGGTGGTGCGCTTGGTACAGACTGCCGTGAAGGATGGCACGATGCCATTGGATGATGCACTGGAACTGTTGAATGTAAATCGGGGACTGGAGCGGATGGCGGATCATTGCACCAACATTTGTGAGCAATTGATCTACCTGGAATCTGGGAAGATCGTCAGGCATTTGCCCTCGGGTTGGACTTTGCCCGCGCCACCCGAGCAGGATTCATGAGTGTCGGACATGCACCCTGAGTTTGACCTCACCATGAAACGACTGGAGTCTTGCGGGCAGTCTCATGTACTGTCGGGGTGGCAGGATCTCGATCCTGCACGGCAGAGAGCGCTCCTGGATTGCGTTTGTTCACTCCCCCTGGAGTCTCTCCAAGGTCTGGTCGAACAGTTTGTGCTCGTACATGATCATGAGGTGGAAGCAAAGGACATATCACCACCTGATGTGACTGCACCCGATGTGGAGACAACCTTGGCATTGGCCCAGCGTGGTGAGGAGATCATCCGTGAAGGACGGGTGGCTGCTTTCACTGTCGCGGGTGGACAGGGAACCCGATTGGGCTGGGGCGGCCCCAAGGGGACCTATCCAGCGACACCAGTCAGTGGGAAGCCTTTGTTCCGTGTATTTGCAGAGCAAATTGAGGCCGCCAGTCGTTACTGGAAGACACCCATTCGCTGGTACATCATGACCAGTGAGATCAATGATGCGGCCACGCGTTCGTTCTTTGCCGACAACAATTGGTTTGGCCTGCCCAGAACCCAAGTCATGCTCTTTCCCCAGGGGATGATGCCCTGCTTTGATGCTCAGTCAGGCGATTTGTTGATGGAAACATCCGATCGCCTCGCGATGAGTCCTGACGGGCATGGTGGTTCCATTACAGCGCTTCATCGGAGTGGCGCCTTGGAACAGATGACCGTGCTGGGTATCGATACGATCTCGTACTTCCAGGTCGACAACCCCATTGCACCAGTCATCGATCCAGTCTTCATCGGATTGCATGCAGACCCATCAATGTCATCCGGTGAGATGTCGAGCAAGATGGTCCCCAAGATCGAACCCGACGAGAAAGTCGGGGTGTTTTGCAAGGTGGGGGATCGAATGGAGGTCATCGAGTACTCGGACATGCCGGAAGATCTCCAGGTCGCACGAGATCCCCAGGGTCGACTGTTGTACGACGCCGGCAATATTGCCGTTCATCTGCTGGGCGTGGACTTTGCGCAGCGTCTCTGTGCCTCTGATGAACTCCCGTGGCATCGAGCACTCAAGAAAGTGCCTTGTGTTCATCAGGCCACCGGAGAACACATCAAACCGGATACCCCCAATGGTGTGAAGTTGGAACGGTTTATATTTGACGCCTTGCCACTGGCGTCTCGGTCAGCGGTGTTGCAGGTGGATCGAGCCAGGGAATTTGCTCCCATCAAGAATGCCGTCGGGGAAGATTCGCCCGCATCCTGCCGCCAGGCCCAGAGCGATCTCTACGGGGGCTGGCTGGACGCTCGTGGTGTTGACATCGCGCGTGATGAGCAGGGGCATGTACTCGCCGATATCGAGATCAGTCCATTGACCGCGATGGGCCCCGAGTTCCTGGATCCGTCAGATCTCCCCGAGGCCATCGGTCCCGGGGATCGAATCCTACTCTGAGATTCCTTAGAACAAATAAATTCATAGTGACACATGACGCACTAAAACGTTGTGTTATCGATACTTGAATCAACTCATGCCGAGTGTAAGCTGGGAAGTGTCCGGTTGCGTTGTGGTCACGAAACGCTCGGACTGGAGAGAGAGAGTTCAGACATGCAAGGTATATGGAAATGGATTGCCCCGGTGGGGGGTGCCTATCTATCGGCGCGCGCGGTGTTGGCATCAGTCGCTGTAGGGAGTGGAGTGCCCACCTGGGATGGTGCCCTTCAGCAACTTGATGTTTCCTTGATGCCCGAGAAAATTTGGGTTACCTGGGACTACTCTTCCATGATAGATCCACTCAAGAAGGTTCAATTGCACACGGCGTGTGATGATCTGGGAGAGAGTCTGGGTTTGGACAAGGGATGCAGTTATGCCCAGCATGTGCTGGTCTTGTCCGAGGAATCATTAGTTACCTCGTCGGGAAGCATGGAAGCCATCAACAGTTCAACCATTCAAACGGCTCAACGTGGGACGATTGGGCTCAATCGCACCAAATCGGACTTGTACCTGCCGGACAGGAATCTGCATGACATCCAGGGACCGATCCGACAGTCCGTCACAGTTCGGATGATTACTAAGACAGCTCGGTGAGCACGGGGTTTGGAGGGGTCGCGGCCCTCCTCTACCCCCGGGGGCTTACTGGATGTCGATGATATGCCTGGTGGCTTCCTGCAGGCAGGCCGTTGGATCCTTCATGGCCTTCGGTGTTCCGAAGTGATCTGCCAGTGACAGGGCATCCTGCAGCGGACCTCCATTATCAGCTAAGCAGTCTTGCCAACCGGTACCGAGACGACCACTAATCGCGACGACAGCGATGCCACGTTCCGCCGCTCGTCGGGCTGTCACCATCGATGCTTTGCCATGCAGGGATTGGGCGTCGAGAGATCCTTCGCCGACGATGACGATGTCTGTGTTCTCCAGGCGATCATCGAACCGAATGGCATCCAGGACGAGATCAATACCAGAAAATATTTGGGCATCCAGGCTGGCATGGAGTCCGAACGCGGCGCCACCCGCGGCACCGCCGCCGCGCACCAGTCTGGTCACGCCAGGTGGGTCGAGCACATCAGCAAGGTGCAGGAGGTTGGCTTCCAATTGTTCGACGGTGGCTTCATCAGCCCCCTTCTGAGGCCCGAATAGCTTGGCTGCCCCATGTTCACCCAGGAGTGGAACGTCAACATCGGCTGCAATCTCGATGATCGGACAGCCTGCAGGGACTTCGATTCGCGTGACTCGAGACAGTGTTCCACCTGTGATCGGATCTTCAATGGGTTCGCCAATCGAGTCCAGGCAGCGTGCACCAAGGGCCTGCAGGATTCCACACCCACCATCCACAGTGGCCGTTCCACCAACTCCGAGCAGCACACGGTCGGCTTCACGAGCAGCGATGGCGATCAGTTGACCGGCACCGAATGACGTCGTTCGCAACGGATCTCGTTCACTGGATTTCAGGAGCCCCAGGCCACAGGCAGCCGCCATCTCGACGACCGCGAGGCCGGCATCATCGAGATAGCCAATCTCCGCCTCAATAGATCGCCCCAGTGGATCCATGGTCGGCACACGGAGTCGTCGCCCACCCTTGGCTTCCAGCAGAACCTCCAGGGTGCCTTCTCCGCCATCGGCTACCGGGCAACATTCGTTTTCAGCCCCAGCCAGTTCAGCACCGCGCGCCATCGCCGCCGCTGCCTGCGGCGCGGTAAGCGTCTCCTTGAAACTGTCGGGTGCACAGACGACCCGCATGGCTGGGGCCGAGGCTAACAGAGACCAGGAGGCTCTGTCTTGGGAGTCCAAGGACAGGATCGCCTACCATCTCCCCATGCTGATGACGTGTCGCTCCTGGCGAGGCCTGTTCATCCCGGGTCTGGTGGCCATTCTGGTCTTCCTGATGGTCCCATCTCTGAACGGAGCGATGGCGGATGACGCTGCGTCCAAAGGCAGCGAAACGAAGTCCACTGCATCAGAGGACCTCCCCTTCAAGCCAAAGGATCCCAACTCCTTTAAGGGCAAGATCGAAACCAAGGTAGAGACGGGGCTCATCAACTATGGCCCCATTCTCCTGTTCGGCTTGTTAATGGCGTCCGCTGTTGGGTTGGCATTGGGTGAAGACATTTTCATCATTCCGGCTGGCTTCTTGATGCAGCGAGATGTCATGCCCTTTTGGTGGACGGTCATGGCTGCTTATTTCGGAGTGGTATTTGCCGACACACTTTGGGTTTTACTCGTGCGTCGGTTTTCACGACAAATCCTTCGATTTCGTTTCTTCAGACGAATGTTTCATCCGCGTCACATCCTCGAGATCAAGTACAAGTTTGATCGTTGGGGTATTTGGGTCGTGGTTGCCAGCCGTTTTATTCCCTTCTCCCGAACACCTGTCTTCACGGCAGCAGGTCTTTCCAGAATGAACATCTGGAAGTTCATGCTCGCGGAAGGGCTTTCCGCCATTCCGGTGGTGGCTGCGCAGTTGGGGATCGGGTGGCTGCTTGGGATGGGTTTCTCAATGTCCGAGCGACAGAAGCACATCCAGGAGGCCATCTTTGTGGGCCTCGTTGTCATTGCCGTCCTGGTGCTATTCTGGGTTTGGAGACGGCGAAAAAAGCGGAAGATTCATCCTCCCAGGGCGCCTATTGCCTGGCTGAGACAGGCGATTGGAAGCCCGGTACAGCCCAAGCACAGGGTGAAGAAGTGAGGTTGCCTGCGAAGTCAGCCTTGGTTGAGGTATCCTGAAGGGCTGCCAAGTCGTAAATCGACACCTTCGAGAGGACGCTCATGCGTGCTGTTGTGACAGGTCAGATTGGCCTGGATAAGAAACCATACTTGGAAAGCGTCTCCAGCCTTGCTGGAACGCGAGGTACTCGACTGGACTGCTTCCACGTGGGATCAATGATGTACCAGGAAGCGCCGGACATCCGGCAAGGCCGCATCCTGGACCTCCCCTTGAGTCGCTTGGCGTCACTTCGCCGAGCAGCATTCAAGGACATCATTTCACAGACCAGTCCTGCAAGCGACCATCCCGACATTATTGTGAATACCCATGCGACTTTCCGCTGGCGACATGGGCTCTTTAGCGCCTTTGATTTCGATCAGATGTCGCTTCTCAAGCCGGACATGTTTATCTGCCTTCTCGACAACGTCGAGATGTCTCATCATCGCCTGCACGTGGAACACGATATTGACGCAACTCTCAAGGACTGCATGGTCTGGCGAGAAGAAGAGATCATCGTCACCGAGCTCCTGGCTCACGCCATGGGTTGCCATGACAACTTTTACATCCTGAGTCGTGGACGGCATGAGGAAACCCTTGAAACATGCCTTCGCCTGGTAACACGACCTGAAATGAAAAAGGTCTATCCCAGTTTTCCGATGAGCCACGTTGTCGACATGCCCGACGTGCTCGCAGAAATCGAGGCATTTCGGACTGCTATCGCTGAGCACTTCATTGCCTTCGATCCCGCGGATGTGGATGAGAAGCTCCTGCTGGATCGAGCTGCTGATGCAGCCAGGGAAGGCAAGGAATGGGTGGATGTCACACCCCACGCCTTCGGAGGCCACGCGGCAGATGAGCCCATTCGAGTACCGGTCCGCGAGGTGCTCGATATCGCTGGAGATGTCGATGGGCAGATCTACATGAGGGATTTCAAGCTCATTGACCAGAGTGACATGATCGTGTCCTTGATTCCAGAGTTGGAAGGTGGCATTCCAGCGCTTTCCAGTGGAGTCGAACGTGAGCTCCAGCATGCCTGGGAGCACACCAAGGAGGTCTACGTCGTCTGGAAACCAGCGAAACCGCCTTCACCATTCATCACGGAAACAGCAACGAAGATCTTCCCTTCAGTGGATGACGCCCTTGAGTTTTTCGAGGCGAAAGGCATGTTCACTGCAGGCAACCTGTTCGGTCACTAGGTCGCTCTCTTCGGGCAACTGATCGGGTTCATCATCATGCCTCGTTATGCGCTCACAATTGCCTATGACGGCACCGACTTTCACGGCTGGCAGAAACAACATCCTCCTGACTCGGAACCCCTGCGTACTGTCCAGGGTTTGCTTGAGGCTGCGGTCGAGGAACTGATCAGGGAACCCGTACATGTTCTGGGCGCTTCGCGGACCGATTCCGGTGTGCATGCCGAGGGACAGGTCGCGTGTTTCAATTCACCTCGCACCTTCGACCCGACCATTCTGCCTGCAGCTTTGACGTCACGATTGCCGCAGGATGTCCAGGTCCGCTCGGCTTGGGAGGTGGAGGAATCCTTCAATCCCATTGGTGATGCGCTTTCCAAGGGGTACCGCTATCGCCTGGCGCATTCCAGACCAACGGCGGATATTCGCCCACTGTTTGATCGACATGTCACGGCTTGGTGTCCTGGGGTTCTGGATGTTGAAGCGATGCAACGCGCGGCCAAGGACCTCGTTGGTGAGCATGATTTTTCCTCGATGACACGTGTACGCCACAATCGCGAAACAACTGTTCGGGAGATCTTCGACTGCACAGTGACGGAAGAGGGTGATGATCGACTCTCGATTGATGTTTGTGGAAGTGGTTTTCTCTGGAACATGGTTCGGATCATCGCTGGGACCCTTGTGGAAGTAGGCGAGGGCCGCATTGATCCAACCAGTATTCCCGACATCATTGCCAGTGGTGATCGACAACGATCCGGTCGGACTATGCCACCCGAGGGCCTGTGTCTGATGTGGATACGATTTGGTGCCCCGGGGTCGGGACAAGCACGTCAACAATTGGAAATGGTGAAACGTCGCGATCCCGAAACCGATTAAGGCTTCGGTACCTCACTGGCAGGATCGATGGCGCAGGAATCTTCTAATCAAGAGACACTATCGCTATGCCTCGAGTGATCGTGATTTCCATCATGGTGTTGATGCCTTGGTCCGGCGTACTCGATGCGGCCATCCGCCCTGTGGTGAATGCGCCAACCTATGCCATGGAAACCAGCCGTCAACTAGCAGCAGAGCGACTATCGGCTCGACGTGAGTCGCGAGGGAATACAGTCAGTCGATCAGAAGTGGAACGGCTCCTGGACGATGTCTGGAATCGATACAGGATGCTGGCCGAAACCTTGCTGAACCGTGGTGATCGGATAGGAGGCGACACGGGGTCCAGAATGGTCATCTGTGCAACCACGATGCTGAATGGACAAGATGAGATCGAGAACGTATTGCGTGTCTTGACAACGAATCAACTGAGTGATTTGGATGCCGTGGCAGTGCGAGCCGATCTCGTGCGTTTCACTCAGGGTATTCAAGCAGGTCTTTCCCGGGTTCCCATGACCGCTACATCATCACCCGAGTTGATCGTCATTGAACTCATGGAGCCATTGCGTACAGCGTGTGAGCGTGCGAGTGATCGCCAAGCGCCAACTGGATGGTGGCCAAAGCAACAGGTGGTTACACGCCCGTTGTTCAAAGCTGGCGAGGGAGTGGCTGCTGCACTGGATGAACTGGACCTGAAGGAAGCACTTCGAACAGCGTTGGAGTCTATGCCTGCTGAGCATCGTCTTCGGACGGACATGATTGGACTGCTGACTGCCTTGGATTCCTACAAGTGGATGGATGGCGTGGCTCGGCATGCCATCCATGAACATCTTGTCTTGGCGGTTGAAAGGGCTTCGATGTCCAGGGAACTCATGGATGAGACGCTTCGTCGGGTCGTGGCCTTGCATTCCCTGGTCGATGCCCTTGGCCGCCTGGCTCAATCACCCGGTGGGCGGGCCGTTGCGACACGACGTAGCAGTGCACTCATTGACATCTTAGAAGCCTGGCCTGATCAGTTACCGCCTGCAGCCACGATGCTGATGATTACGGACACGATCAACATCCTGGCAGAGGCGAGGGAGGTGCAGGACGATGGCTTGTCGCGTTTCCGTACCAGGGTGCATGTTGGACTGGTTCGGCAGCGTTTGCAGGCCGAGCGACGAGTATTTGAGTCCTTTGGTGAGGTCGCGGCATCCAGTGCTCCTTGGACTGATCCAGGTCTCGTGGTGATCCTCTCCGAACCTCGTCAACTACTGGAAGCTTTGCATCGGTTGAGGCAACTGGAATCCTGGCGTGAAACCGCCGAACGTCTTGGACCGCGGGATGCGTCGAAGTTGATCGAACGACTTGAAGTTCTGGTTGGGGCGATGGCTGATGTCACGACTCGAGCGGATGCAGCCCGAGCCTTGAGTGAGTTTGAGCGTCAACTGGCCTTGTTCGAGCATATCGAAGGGGAATCGGCAATCGCGAACACGCGATTTGATCCAGACGGAAAAATTACGCGTGGCCTGGCCAGAGCTCGGTCCAGGTGGATTTCAGACTGGTCGAAGGGACGTTCGTCGGGAGATGGGGCGATTACCTTGTACCGCTATCGCCGACTGTTGGATCATGTTCGCACCCTTGAACTTCTTGACAGCCAGGGGCTTCAACGTTCGGATCGTCTGGCTGCCTGGGTCCTCCCCATCGACATGACTACTGCTGCTCGGGAGCAGTTTCGTTCGGATGTCGAGGTCTTTGTTGATGCGATCGTCGCAGATGATTTGGAAAAGAGCATGCGAGTGCAGGTTGGATTGGAAGAGCCCTACGCGGTTCTTCACCTGGCTGCGGTTGTCAGTGCGGCAGCGCCACGGTTCCAGACAGGTGACCGTGCTCTTTCGGGCCTGGGTGCACTCACGATCAAACCAGATTCCAACAGCTTCTTCGTAGACCATCGTGGACAAATGGCCCAGATCAGTCATGCGCTTCTGGATGTCCAGTCGCTGATCCGCCAGGATCGAGAAGAGGAAGCGCAGGCACTTCAAGCATGGGCCAACCAGGAGGCCACACGCGTTTTGAGGCGATTGAATGTCGTTCCAGCGGCCCCCTTGGCCGTGCCAGGCATGCGGCAGGGTGATCTTGAAATCGATGGTGGCTCGATGCAGATGATGAGGTAGGGCTCAGCGCAGGCGTGATGTCTCTATCATGCGCGCATGGCTCGCATCTGCGTCATAGGTCCGCATCCGGATGACCAGGAACTGGGCATGGGAGGCACCATTGCTTCCCTGTCTTCCCAGGGGCATGACGTGCTCCTTGTTGATCTGACGAATGGAGAACCGACACCCCATGGTGATCCGGAAACCAGGGCCCAGGAAGCATCCGCCGCTGCCGAGATCCTCGGTGTGCGTCGATTACAGGCAGGCTTGAAGAATCGGGAAGTTGTCCATGATCTCGCTGCGCGACACTGCATGGCTGGCATCATCCGCGAGCATCAAGCCGATATTCTTTTCGCACCCCACCCACTTGATGCCCACCCCGACCACGTGGCCTGTACACGGATCGTGGAGGACGCGAGATTCGATGCCAAGTTGACCAAGACGGATCTCCCGGGAGAACCCATCTATCCTCGCTGGTTGATTTACTACTACTGCACTCACCTGCGCCGCGTTCCGGATCCGACGTTTCTGATCGACATCACGGGATTCGAAGATCACAAGCGACGCGCGATGCTTGCCTATCACAGCCAGTTTGTGGTTCCGGAACGGAATCGTGGCATTGTTGATCGCATGATGGCTGGGGTGACGTATTTCGGAAGTCGCATCGGCACCGCTGCAGCTGAGCCGTTCTACACTCGAGAACCACTAGGTTTGAACGGATTGCATGGAATCGTGGGCATCACGTGATTGTGATGTACGCGGTGGAAGCGTAGCGAACACCAAGCGTCATTGACGGGCGGCTGTTCCGGTTGATCCAAACCCACCTTCGCCTCGGTCGGTGTCATCGAGCGCATCAACCTCGACCACACGACATCGAGCTACCGGGCAGATCACCATTTGGGCAATCCTCATGCCTGGCTCGACTGTAAATGGTTCCAGGCCATGGTTGATGAGTGGAACTTTCAATTCGCCACGGTAGTCGGCGTCAATGGTGCCCGGCGTATTGGGAAGTGAGACTCCATGACGGCTTGCTAGTCCACTGCGTGGTCGCACCTGGGCTTCCCATCCAATGGGAATCGACATGGCGAAGCCAAGTGGGATCATCTTGATCTCGCGAGATGCGATGAGAATGGGGGATTCAATGGCCGCGTGCACATCCATGCCTGAGGCACCCTCGGTGGCATAGTCTGGAAGCCGGGCAAGAGCAGACAACCGCTTGATTTGTATATCCGGACCTGGCATGTGCAAAGGCTACCCAAACACGGAGATCGTGGTGGGTGCGTTGTTCGATGCGTGGTCGAATTCAGGCGCAGCGAGCCTGCTTGAGCCTTGAGAGGCCGTTGCAACTGGTTCGGAACGTGCGGATCTCAGGGGCTTGGGTATCGAGTACACGATCCAATGAACGGATGATTTCCTCAGCCTGGGCCATGGCTGAATCAAGGGCAGAATTTCCACTCATCATGGAGAGGGACTCCGGGGCTCCTGTCTCTTCTTGCCTCATTGCCTCTGCCTTTCGACGTTCGACAAGCCGCCCTACGTAGTCGAGCATCTGGTTCCGAAGTTGCCGAACAGAATCTTCCACCAGGTATCTCCAAAACCTGCTCAAAGCTGGCGGCCAATCACCTATGTTTCGTCGGACGTATACAGCGTCAAACTGTTATTTTTGAGCGAGTTATCAGGCAGAGCTTGAAGAACCATGCAGAAACGGCCCTCACCGTCGTGAGAGCCGTTTCTCGTAGTAACTGGCACGTTGGCCGGATGTACTTGGGTCGAGTTATTCAGTTCATGTCATGCGTCATGTAAAGAGACGCACCAAGGGAGTCACCAGCCCCCATAGCCAGCGGATTGCGATTGCTGTCAAGCGTCGCAAATCGAACGGTGCTGCTATTCGAGGCAGCTTCCTGGGATTGCGTGGAAGCACATCCGCTTCCGAGCGTGGCGATCCCGATGAGGGCAATAAATAGGGCAGTTCGCTTGAGGGTCATGGCTGAGGGTCCTGAGGGGGAGGAGGGGTGTGGGTTGATCCACTCCCAACTACGGGCTTCGAGCTGAAATGTGAGAGCAAATCTCTCCACGTGATCTGGGGCAAGGAGGAAACATCCCATTCCGGATGATTCCAGGCGTCGCATCGGATCAATCTTGATCGGGATTCAGCCGCAGATTCGGAACAAGGCATAAATTCTGTGGGATCCGAACAGAAACCACGAGGAAACGGGGTGATCAGTGGCTCATTTAAATAAACCTTGCGCTGCTCAAAGGCAGTGAATATCGGCGGTGCCCAAAAAATCCGCGGGCCCGCCATTTGACGGGCCCGCGGATGGGAGAGAGGAGAAGAAGAGAAGGGATATCAAGTTCATGCTTGAGGCTTCAAGGCCTCTTGCACTTCCAACTAGTCAGGTTGGATTGATGTGTGTGAACCTCTGGCTGAAATCAGGAAGAAATTTTGAGGGAGCCTGATGCCCTGGATTGAGGCCCCTGGGGGTGGTGGGGTCGAGGGCATAAGGAGGTGATTATTGGCCGAGGGCAAAAAACCACCGGACCCGCTTTTCAGCGGGTCCGGTGGTGGAGAGAGAGGAGAGAGTGTGTGAGAGGAGGGGGTCAGAAGGTCTGAAGATCAGTGCCTTCCGACATACCCATCTACGACCCGGATTCGATTAGGTGTGTCTAAAACAGGGAATAGGTTAAAAAAGGCTCTCATTGGCCTTTAAACAGGGATTGAACAAGGCTTGCCTTTTGGCAGCGGCTAGCTAAAGGGCCCAAAAAGGGCCTTGCCGGGGCCTTATTCGGGGTTTGGCAGGTTTTGATCTGGGTGATCCGGATCCGATGCTTCCCGGCCCATCATGGAGATCGCCAGGGAGATTCCGAATCCCAGGATGACCAGGCCGATCCCGGCCCCGATCTGTCCAGCCGAGGGGCTGAAGGTCTCAACGGGCCAGTCTCGAGGCCTGAGCTCCTCGATTTCAGGGGCAGAAAGGCCGTAGTTGGCCAGGAGGGTCCCTTCATCAACGGGGGCGTAATAAGGCCACAAACCCAGCACGGCACCCAGGAGGAATCCCATCAGAACGCCCAGGGTGGTCTTTCGGGCGTTCTGCAGGAACCACTGCATGACATTGGAAACGACCACGACCCCGAGGGCGGCTCCAATTGCGACCGGTACCAACACAGTCATGGCGTCCGTAACTTCAGCATCACCACGCAAACCATCCTTGAGCGTCGTAATGGCGGAGAGGATGACCAGGTACTGTCCAAGTACGAGCAAGATGTAACTGCCGGATACCCCAGGGAGCACCATCGTGGCTCCGGCGGCAGCGCCGGCGACCAGGAGGATGAGCCAGTTGGAGTTCGTATCACCTGGTGTTCCGCCGCCAAGATCGACCCAGGCCAGCAGTGCCATGAAGAGGAAACCTATGAGGCATCCGATGGCTGCCGACCCGTCCAAGGGGCGGATCATGCTCCAGATCAATGGGATGCCACCAAGCGTGAGCCCGATGAACAGACTGAACATGATCCAACGCTGTTCGTGAACCAGGGTGCCCAGTACTTCAGCGCCGCCCACGATGGCACAGCCGCCACCGATGATGATTGTTGCCAATACCAGGAGTGATGGCCAGCGGAATCGAAGGGTGGTGATTTGGGAGACCGCGGTGATGAACCGGTCGTAGATGCCGGTTGCCAGCAACATGGTTCCACCGGAAATGCCTGGAACGAGGTTGGCGAGTCCCATCAGAAATCCACCGAGAAAACTGCGTACTAGCAGGGTCGGCGGGAGTTCCCGTCCAGGAGAAGGTTGAGAAGAAGATGGTGAGGTGTGCGGCACGCGAGGGTCTTCAGGTGGTGGATAAGGATAACGACGGAACGAAATCGTGTGCGCAATCAGCCGCCGATGGCAGACATACTGCGTTCGGGTTGTTGGAATTCGTCGTGACCGATCTGGTGTCCAGGTTGTTTATTCCATGCGGCATCCACGAGGAAATCCTGAATCGCTTGCAGTGGAAGGCCGCGTCGCAGCAGTGGTTTCAGATCCCATTCATCGTGGCTGAAAAGACAAGGGCGAATTCGGCCTTCTGCAGTGATTCGCAGTCGATTGCAAGCACCACAGAACGGTTGGCTTACGGGGGCGATCAGCCCAATCCGTCCGGAGCCGCCGTCGGCAAAGCGCCAATTGCATGACGTGGAATGTGGGTTGCCCTCATCCAGGGCGATCAGAGGCCATCGGCTTTCAATGGCGCTTCGAGTTTCTGCCGCTGTGAACACCTGGCTGCGATCCCAATCGCGAGCGGAATCCAGCGGCATGAACTCGATAAAGCGGACATCCAGGTCATGGTCGCGTGCCAAGCCAGCGAAGTCAGCGACTTCATCTTCATTCAGGCCGCGCATGACCACGATGTTGACCTTGGGTCGGGGAAAACCTGCGCTGCGGGCCGTCTCGATGGAGGTCAGCACTTGTTGGACGCTGGTGGATGACCGGGTGATGGATTGCATTCGATCTTCGCGCAAGGTGTCGAGACTGAAGGTCAATCGCTTTAACCCGGCGTGATGCCATTGCCGGGCACGGTCGAGGTCCATTGCCCAGCCGTTGGTTGTCATCGCGATGTCATCAAGCCCAAGCTTTCCGACGTTCTCGATCAATTCATCCAGTTCGGGATACAGCGTGGGTTCCCCACCAGTAATGCGGAGTGTTCGGACACCCAGGTTGATGCATGCCTGGATGAGTTGCAGGTAGTCCTCTCGATGCAGCAGATCTTGCTTGGGGAGGAAGCGTGTGCCTGGTTCCAAGCAGTAGACGCATCTGAAGTTGCAGCGATCCGTCACGCTCAGTCGCAGGTCGGTGATAACCCGGCCATGCGCGTCCCGGAGATCGCCTGCAAGGCGTTGGTGGGTAGCTGCCGGAGGTGGTGGCGATCCGAGGGTGGGCAGGGAGATTCGCATCTGGTCGTGAATGATAGGGGAGGCCCCGGGGGGTCGACGGCTGGGCGAGCTCGCTAGACTCGGGGCATGTGGAAGACCCAACTGCTGCTGCTTGGACTCCTGACCGTGGGACTTGGAGGATGCACGGCCACCCCCAAATCGGGTTCCCTGCCCGATGATTTCCCCGAGGTGTACGTCGCCGGTCGCGCCGAGGCCCCCTTGGTGATCGATGGTCGCCTGGATGAATCGGGCTGGCGTGCCGCTCCCTGGACCATTGCTTTTCGTGATATCGAGGGCGATGCCAAGCCGACTCCCAGGTTCGTGACCCGGGCCAAGATGCTCTGGGACGACGAGTATTTCTACGTCGGTGCTGACATGGCGGAACCTCATGTCTGGGGCAGCCTCACCAAGCGTGATGCGATCATCTACAACGACAACGACTTTGAGGTCTTCATCGATCCGGATGGCGATAACTACGATTACTACGAGTTGGAAGTCAATGCCCTCAATACGCAGTTCGACTTGATGTTGACCAAGCCGTACCGATGCGGGGGAACCTATGACATCGGTTGGGACATCGAGGGTTTGAAGACGGCGGTTGATATCAAGGGCACGCTCAATGACAGCACGGATATCGATGAGAGCTGGTCGATGGAGATAGCCATTCCCTGGGAGTCCTTGCGAAGCCATGCCAACCGCTCAGTCCCACCTGATGATGGTGACCAGTGGCCCGTGAATTTCTCGCGTGTGCAATGGCAGCATCAACTCAAGGCAGATGGTTCCTATGAAAGGATCCCGGGTGTTCGCGAGGACAACTGGACCTGGACTCAACAAGACGCCATCGATATGCATCGCCCTGAGTACTGGGGGTTGGTGCAGTTCAGTGATGCACCTCCGGGCACGGTTGTCTTTCGGATGCCTCCTGATGCGGAAGCCTGGACGCTGCTGCGGCGCGTGCACCATGCGGCCGAGTTGTATCGGGCCGAGCATGAGGCTTGGCCGACCACGATGACTGAGTTGGAGGGTCGATACGAACCGTTGGCGAGTCCGGGTTTGGGTTCCCCGCAGATCAAGGTTACGGACGAAGGGTTCATGGTCGAGGTTGAGCAGTCCTCGGAAACCGGTTCCAGGCGGTATCGATTTGGCCCCGGATGCCTGCGGTCAGCGACGGTCATTCAAACCCGTTCTTGAATCAGAGCTCACTGTTGGGGCTTCCTTTGGGTTCCGGCGAATTTCATTGCGCTGGAGTGCGTCTCTTTCGCACCAGTATCTGGATCTGGACATGAACGGTCCCATACTGGCTGTGTGGCCCTTGGGGGGCTGTCTGTGTCCTGAGGCATGACAGCACACTTGAGGAGGCTACCCAATGTCAACAGTACCCACCATCATCGGAAGCCTGGTGCTCACGGCCTCTTCCATGGCATTCGCACAGACCCGCGGTGTCATCCCCGACGACCCATGCAGCTGGTGGGGGGAATTCGATTGTGATTGCGATGAAGTCCCAGACCAGTGGATCTGCTTGGATAATTACACATGTGGAGGCGGGGGCTGTGCGACTGGAGTTGGATTTCGGCAACCGGCTTGCACCAACACAAAAACAAACGGGTGGTTTCATTCCGGCACATGTCCGGATTTTGCATTCTATGGAGTTCCCGAGGAAGTCATCGAAGTCAGGGGGGCGACGGGTGAGCCACCTGCCGGAGAGTATCACCATTGGTTCATTTTTTATGAGTTGGAATATCAACAGGACGGTCCGGTGATCAATTGCAGCCAAGGTGATTTGATTGGATCCGTTCCCAATGGAGTAGAAGGCAGCCAGGGCGAGATGCTCCAGGGCAGGGTTGAGTGGACGCGAACAGGCCCCAACGATCTGGAGATCATTATTCATGAACCGATGGGACTTCGGGTCCTTGCGGTTGTATCGGGCCATGCATGCTGGCCCACTGAGTGCTTGGGTTATCCATGTTGTCCGGCACCAGCTGATTTAGTCATCCAATCACCAACCAGTGACTTCGACGAAGATGGACTCGACTACCAGTTTGAATGCGAAGTTTGTCCTGGTGAATATGATCCCTGGGAATTTGATACAGATGGCAATGGGTGCAGCGACGGGGGCGAAGATTGTGATGGGGACGGACTCTCGAATCTGGACGAGTTGTTCTATGGAACAAATCCATCAAACACGGATTCGGACGGCGATGGTGTCAGCGATCAGCAGGAGATCGATCAAGTCAGTGATCCAAATGATCCTGATGATTACGAACCAGCGCCCGAGTGCTCAATCTGCGATCTTACTTTGATTGTTGGAGATCCTTCAGGGAGTCATAGCGAGTTGTATGAATTAAGCGTGGATGCCTTCACGCATAATTCTTCGGGGGCGGTCGGTGGATTTGGGGAAGTCGTGGCTCGTACGGTTCAGGTGGAACGATCCAAAGATGCCGGTGTCGTCCTGACGGGGATGATCCAGCACATGGGCTCTACCATTGTCTTTGGAGACCTCGACGCCTACGTGGGTATCAGTTCCAACTGCCCGTTATGTCTGACGCATGATGACTTTGGTTTCCGCCCAGTGCCGCCGAACAATAATCAGACTTGGTACTACGATCCGGAATTGTGGCAGTACTTCTTCAGCTACGACCAGGGTTCAGGTCCTGCAGATGAAAATCAATGGTGGGCATGTCCTGACGGCTCCCCTCGCCGGGTAGATATCGAACTCCTCAAGATTTGCAGGGGTGACATCGATGGTGACAACATGGTTGATGGTTCAGATATCGGGTTGCTCCTGGTTGCCTGGGGCACGAATGATTGGTGTGCCGACCTGAATGATGACGGTATTGTGAACGGCGAGGACCTGGGTGTGATGCTGGCCGGGTTCGCCAACTGCACGCCAGCCTGTTCCGACCATGCGCCCTCTGATTGTCAGCCACATCGCCATGACAGTACTTGGGAGGTTGCCGGCCATAAGGCGGTCATTTCCCGGTGTGATGTCGGTGGTTCATGCCACAACTCAAGCCTCGAGGAATGCGATGCTGTCGACGGAACCTGGTACTTGGGCGACCTTTGTCCGGAAGCGGGTTGCCAGAGCGATCCCTGAGTCATCGATGTTTTAGAGTATGGAAGCCTGCCTGGCAGCCCTCTACGGGTGCTTGGCAGGCTTCTGACGTGATGAAGCGAATGCTGTCATGGATGACGGTGAGTTTGCGCATATTCGAATCAATTGCTTTTTGGCATGACTTCGGAAAGCCCCCTCGCATTCACGAGAAAATAAGTTGCTCGTCAAGGACCTCTCTCCCCTGACGAGTAGGGTGCCTCCTCGGCTGGATCCCTGATTGATCCGGCCGAGGAGGTGATTCATGGGCGCATGGATGCGCAGTGCTATCAGAACTCCTCACGCGGCGCTGGTGCTGGCAACGCTCTCCCAGCTCTTGCCGGCACCGGCGTCTGCCTTTGCAGCTGGAACAGCTGCAATGCGTGAGAGAGTTCATGAAGTTTACGCCGATTCTGGAACGATCCAAGCCGCAATTGAAAAGGCTGTCGATGGAGACACGATCCTGGTTGGTCCCGGTCTCTATCGGGAACGGATCAATCTCTGTGGCAAGGCTATTACGATTCGAAGCGAAGCCGGTGCCGAGCAGACGCTCATCGATGGCACTCCAGTTTCCGGGAAGGATCCCGGCGGCAGCACCGTGACGATGTGTTCAGGGGAAGGCCCGGATACGCAACTGATGGGCTTCAGCATTGCGGGCGGCGATGGCACAGTGCCGGCACAGGAAGGCAGCGACTCCTCTCGAGGTGGTGGCTTCTATTTATCGAATACCAGTCCGATCGTCCGAGCGTGCCTGGTCCTGAATAACACGGCAGATCGAGGCGGCGCGGTCTATACCGAGGGTGGCACTCCGGTCTTCCTGGATTGCTGGTTCTATCTGAACACATCCCGAGCGGGCGGCGCCACGATCGACTGCGTCCGCAGTCGACCGAGAATCTTGGCCTGTGGATTTCACGAGGATGGGATCCAGTGGGAGAACACCGGATCAATCAGTGTGCGTAGTGACTGTGGTGACGGCGTCGCCTGTTGTGTGCGCGATGCGTGCATCATGGCGACCCGCACCGCCTGTGAAGATGCTGGCGGACGATGGCAGGCAGAGAACATGCCTTGTGTCGAAGGCACCTGTCCACAACCTTGCCCGGAGGATGTCAATGGAGATGCTCGTGTGAACATGACGGACATGCTTGGCGTGATGGATGCCTGGGGTGCCTGCCCCTGATTTCATGGGCGAGGACTTTAAGACGGCAGTAGTAAGACCAGTGCCACTGGCAACGTCACCACCAACCAAATATTCGTGCAGAAGATGAACATGGTCATCGGTGGCATGTCCGCACCAGACTCTTTCCCCATCAACAGGTTGATCGTCGAAGAGGGGAGCATTGAGAGCAGTAGGACGACGACAAAGGCATCATTTTCCAGGCCCATGAGCAGGGCCGTGGAGATGCCGACGCCCAAGCAGACCGTGAGGTGAATTGCAGACATCACGAGATTCTTTGGGAACTTGGTGATCTTGATTCCTGCCAGTGAAAAGCCCAGGGAAAACAGAAGCAGGGGAATCGCCAGTTGCCCGATCAAGGACAGGGTCTTGTCGATGTAGGACGGTGGTTGGATGTGCACGAACATCAACAGAAGTCCCAGGATGATGCCATAGATGGTGATCTGGGACAGGGTGCGCTTCACGTTGATGCGGCCTTCGGGAATCCACCAGCCCAAGGTGAATTGGGCAAACAGAATCACAGAGGCGTAGCCAAGTGCCAAGGCAAATCCAGTATTGCCAAATCCCAGGAAGCCCAACGCGAGGCCGATGGACATGTTTTGAAGAGAAGCGGCACCCAGGAATGTTCGAAGCGGCATCTTCAAAATACGAAGAAGCAGGTAGAAGACTCCCAAGAGGATGACGAAGATGATCCCAGCTGAGATCAAGACTTCGACCAGTCCCTCGGGGACTGTCTTCTGCTTGGAAAAATGCGACACGATCAGGCAAGGGAGACTGATTTGCAGGATCAGCGGCACGATGGTGCGTGATGGCCAAGGAAATTCCCAGCGGCCCAGGACATACCCAAACAACACCGTTGCATAGATAGGGATCAGAATGTCGAGAATATTGATGAGCATCGCGGTTCTCGCTGACGATCAATTTCTGAACAATCAGATCTCGACTTCAATGTCCGGGCCAGTCACTCGCACGGCGTAGGTGATGAGGTCTTCCTCTGCGGGAGGGCCTGTGCAGAGACCGGTTTGAATGTTGAATGTGGCGAAATGGAGAGGGCATACGACCTCGTCACCTTCGACATCACCATCGCAAAGGTCGGCTTCCACATGAGTGCATGATGGAGAAGTTGCGAAGTACTCACCATTAATGTTGTAGAGGGCGACCCGCGTTCCGGCGACCTCAACACAGATGATCGCGCCAGGTTCAATTTCACCAATGGTGGCAGCTTTGTGGAAATCAGGCATTGTGAATTCAGTCCTGTTTCTTCCGGTTGATCGACAGGGAGGTTGGCGGTTTCTTCATGAACTTGGCAGGATCGAACTTGTCGGTGAAGTCGAGTTCGAGCCTCGCTACTTCAGACATCATCTCGGGCGTCCAGGTGGGCTCCCATACGAGCTCGACGTTGGCAGAGGTTACACCCTCGACTGCAGCGACAGCCGCCTGAACTTGGCCAGGGATGACCTCAGCCATCGGGCAGTTGGGTGTTGTCAAGGTCATCTGTATGGAGGCAACGCCTTGATCATCGACCGTGACATCGTAGATCAGGCCCAGGTCATGAATGTTGACGGGGATCTCGGGGTCATGGATTTTCCGCAGCGCCTTTACGATGCGTTCGTTGAGATCTGTTGACTGTTCGCTCATCCGAATACCTCGATCACACGTCGGAGTGCCATATCCAGTGCATTGATGTCGGACTCGTCGTTAAAGACGCCGACCGAAGCTCGTACGGTTGCGGGGACATCAAAGTGCTGCATGGTTGGCTGGGCACAATGATGACCAGTTCGGACGGCGATGCCATGTCGATCAAGCATCGTGCCAACATCGTGAGGGTGAAGTCCATCCACGAGGAACGAGACAGCGGCCGCACGATGCACTGGTTTTCCGATGAGCGTAACTCGTGGAATAGATGCCAGCGTTGTTTCCAGCGTCTGGACAACGCTCTGTTCATAAGAGGCAATGGCATCCATGGTCAGGTTGCTTAGCCAATCGATGGCGGCTCCCAGGCCAATCGCGCCGGCAATATGCGGTGTGCCGGCTTCAAATTTCCACGGGAGACTGTTCCACGTGGTCTTTTCGAAGGTGACCTGTTCGATCATGTCACCACCACCCTGCCAGGGTGGCATTGACTCGAGCAGTGTCTCGCGACCCCACAAGCAACCAATGCCGGTTGGTCCATACATCTTGTGGCCAGAAAATACGATGAAGTCTGCGCCCAGTGCCTGCACGTCCACAGTTTGATGCGGCATGGCTTGGGTAGCGTCTACAAGTGCCGTGGCTCCAGCCTGGCGTGCCAGGCCGACCATTTCCTCGATTGGGTTGACTGTACCGAGCGCATTGGAAACCCAGGTCGCCGCAACCAGCTTGGTGCGGTCGTTGATGAGGTTTCGGAACGCGTCCATGTCAAGGATGCCTCGATCATCCATTGGGGCTACTCGAAGTTCGATACCCAAGCGATCTCGCAGCAATTGCCAGGGAACGATATTGGCGTGGTGTTCCATCTCGGTGACGAGGATTTCATCACCAGAATCGAGTGCCTGAGCGGCATAGGCATTTGCAACCAGGTTGACCGCTTCAGTGGCGCTACGTGTAAACACGATTTCATTTGAGGAGGCAGCCTTGATGAAGGCCGCGATCCGGCGGCGTGCACCCTCGAAGGCCTCGGTGGCTTCTATGCTCAATGCGTGAGCTGCCCGGTGAACGTTCGCCGTGCCGTGGGCGTAATAGGCTTCAACTGCGTCGATCACGACGCGTGGCTTGGGGGTCGTTGCAGCACTGTCAAGATAGACCAGTGGCTTATCATGGACCTGTCGTTTCAACAGTGGGAATTGCGCACGGATCGCTGGAATGTCTAAGGGGGATCCAGTCTGGGATTCGCCAGGCATGCCCGACAGCGTACCGGTCATTCGATGACCGCGAGGTGCTCGGCAGCCGGAAGCCGGTTCCGAAGCAGCATCATCGCCTGGGCCCGCAGGGAGGCCGGGGCGACATCGTCCAGGATCTCCCCAGCAAAGGCCTGTACCAGCATGCTGCGGGCAGCTTCGGTTGGAACACCACGGGCTTGCAGGTAGAACATCGCTTCTGGGTCCAATTCGCCGGCGGTCGCTCCATGGGTGCACTTGACGTCATCGGCATAGATCTCAAGTTGTGGGCGAGCCGTGGAGCGGGCGGTCGAGGAGAGCAGAAGATTTCGATTGGTCTGGACGGCATCGGTTTTCTGTGCACCTTCGGCGACATAGATGCGGCCTGTGAAGGCAGCCGTTGCGTTGTCCTCGAGCACGTGCTTGAAGGCTTCACGGCTTCGACAGTTGGGAACCATGTGGTTGACGCGGAGCAGGTTCTCGATGTGTCGTTTGCCATGTCCGAGGGCCAGGCCATGCAGGATGGCATTGCCATGCTCGCCGGCAAGGGTTCCACGCATCCGGGTGCGGATGACCGGGCCATCAAAGGCCAGCACACAGGAAGAGACCTCGGTGTTTGAACCCTGGTGAAGTGCCAAGTCGCCCAGGTGCCAAGTGCCTTCACCTTCGCGGACCATGCGGTAGTGATCAAGGCGAACGTCGTTGCCAGCGATCAATTCAGTAACCGGTGTGGTGAGAATCGTGTGTTCACTGGTTCCCACGTGTGATTCGATGACGGTCCCCTTGGCGTTGTTGCCGGCAACGACCAGGACACGCGGGTGGACGGAGATAGGATCTGGCCCGCCCTGCGAGACGAAAATGATATGCAGGGGTTCACGCATCGAGGCCCCGTCCTCGATTTCGACCAGGACACCATCTGTCAGGAGGGCTGTCGAAAGTGCGGAGGCGGGATCATCCTGCCAGTCGGCATGCGCTGACAGGCGATCAGCCAGGCGTTGGGGATCTGATGCCAGGACATTGGCAATCCGATCAATGTGGACGCCGGGCATATTGGATGCCGTTGAACAAGATGCTTGGTACACGCCATCAACAAACACAATCTTGGGCATGTCATCATCAAGCATGAACGGAGCGATCGACTCAAGATCGGCGGTACTGGCCGGATCAGCAGCAGCAAATTCAACCGAGGCAATCGGTCGTGTATCGGTGTAACGCCAGGCTTCGTCCCTCATCGTGGGCCAGAGTATTTCCTGGAAGCGATCGATCGCCTCTGTTCGCCTCGCGGTGAAACCGTCCGGGGCGATTGCCTTGGAGCGATCACTGAAGGTGCATGGTTGGTTGGTGGTCATGGTAGGCATGGCGGATTTCAGTTCAAGCGTCCACAGCGTTCTTCTGCTCAACCCAGGCGTAACCGTGTTCCTCGAGTTCAAGGGCAAGCTGCTTATCACCGGTACGGATGATGCGGCCGTCTACGAGCACATGCACGACATCAGGCACGATGTAACTCAGTAGTCTCTGGTAATGGGTGATTACGAGAAAGGATCGCTCGGGTGAACGCATCTTGTTCACGCCATCAGCGACGATCTTCAAGGCATCGATATCCAGCCCTGAATCTGTTTCATCCAGGATGCAAGCGGTGGGTTCGAGCATTGCCATCTGGAAGATCTCAGCCCGTTTCTTTTCCCCGCCGGAGAAACCACCATTGACTGGTCGATCCAGAAGGTCGAGGTCGAGTTCCACCATGGCGGCTCGTTCTTTCACGAGGCTGAGAAACTCGTAGGCATCCAGTTCATCCTGGCCACGATTCTTTCGGATGGAATTGATGGCGGTCCGGAGGAAATACTTCATGGTCACGCCAGGGATCTCAACTGGATACTGGAAGGCCATGAACAGACCGGCTGCTGCACGCTCATGGGGGTCGACTTCCAAGAGATCGTGACCATTCAAGACGATCGATCCCTCGGTGATTTCATAGGCTTCATCGCCAGCAAGCACCTTAGCCAGCGTGCTCTTTCCAGATCCATTTGGTCCCATGAGCGAGTGCACTTCGCCATCCTTGATGCAGAGGTCGATACCTCGCAGGATGGGTTGGTCGTCGATGGAAGCGTGAAGATTCGTGATCTGGAGCATGGGAAACTTTCGGTCGTTCTGTGTGTTGCGGGAGAGTTGTTTAGCCGACGCTGTCTTCGAGACTGACTTCGAGCAGTTTGCGGGCTTCCACGGCGAATTCCATGGGCAGTTCCGCGAGAACTTCCCGGCAGAATCCGTTGACGATCATGGAAACGGCGTCCTCAGGTGAGATGCCGCGTTGGTTGCAATAGAAGATCTGGTCTTCTCCGATCTTGGACGTGGAGGCTTCATGTTCAACCTGGGCCGAATCATTCGAGACTTCAATCACTGGGAACGTGTGAGCCCCGCATTCCTCACCCATCAGCATCGAGTCGCACTGGGTGTAGTTGCGTGCATTGGTGGCCCCCCGACGAATATTGACCATGCCTCGATACGTGTTTTGGCCGTGGCCAGCAGAGATGCCCTTGGAGACGATGTTGCTTCGCGTGTTCTTTCCAAGGTGGATCATCTTGGTACCGGTGTCCGCCTGCTGCTTCATATTGGTCAGAG
Organism: Planctomycetota bacterium; assembly: GCA_036339555.1. Classification (GTDB taxonomy): domain Bacteria; phylum Planctomycetota; class Phycisphaerae; order Phycisphaerales; family SM1A02; genus UBA1668. The sequence continues at coordinate 3,513 of JAYZAT010000051.1, read as the reverse complement.
CAACAGAGTAGAACTCGCCGATTGAGTCGTCTCCCTTGAGAATGCAACTGGGATACTTCCAGGTAATGGCGGAACCGGTTTCAACTTGTGTCCATGAGATGTGACTGTGGTTGCCTTTGCACAGGCCACGCTTGGTGACAAAGTTGAAGATGCCACCGACACCGTTTTCGTCACCGGGATACCAGTTTTGGATGGTCGAGTACTTGATCTCGGAATTCTCCAGAGCGACCAGTTCTACAACCGCTGCATGGAGTTGATTCTCGTCCCGCATGGGGGCCGTGCAGCCTTCCAAGTAGGACACGTAGGCATCATCATCGGCCACGATGAGCGTCCGCTCGAACTGCCCGGTGTTGAGGGCGTTGATGCGGAAATAGGTGCTCAATTCCATTGGGCAACGAACACCCTTTGGAATGTAGACGAAAGAACCATCTGTAAAGACGGCCGAGTTCAGTGCTGCAAAGTAGTTGTCATTGGCGGGCACCACGGACCCGAGATATTGCTTGACGAGTTCCGGATGTTCCTGAACGGCTTCTGAGAAGGAACAGAAGATGACGCCGTGTTCCTTGAGCTTGTCGCGGAAGGTGGTGGCTACCGAGACACTGTCGAAGACGGCATCAACGGCAACGCCGGCCAGGGCGGCGCGTTCTTCCAAGGGAATCCCCAGTTTCTCGTACGTCTCCAGCAACTTGGGATCGACTTCATCCAGGCTCTTGGGGCGATCCTCATCTGATTTGGGTGCCGAGTAATAACTGATCGCTTGGTAGTCGATGGGACCCCAGGGATGATCCGGGAAATGGGCCCACTCTGGCTCATCCATCGTGAGCCAGTGTCGGTAGGCCTCCAATCGCCATTCAAGCAACCACTCTGGTTCATTCTTCTTGGCGGAGATGAAGCGGATGACACCTTCGTCAAGGCCAGGGGGGACCGTATCGGCCTCGATGTCCGTTACGAATCCCCAGCGGTAATCGGATTGCTCAGCCCATTGGTCGAGCATGGCATTGGGATCGGTCGTCATCGGGTTCCAGGCTCCGAGAGGGAGATCGGCGGTGGGGGCACGGTCACAGGGGGGAGAGTCTCATTGTAAGTTGCAACTTAGAATCATTCCATGCGGCAAAGGGCTTCTAGCCGTGTTTTTGGGGCTATAATGGGAGGTCCAGGCTCTGTAGTCGGATACCTGGCCTTTTCCCTCCCGCTAAGGATGACCCCCCATGCCTGTTACCGTCACCGAGACCGCGGCTCGTGAGATCGCCTCGATCATCAAGCAGCAGGAGCTCAAGGCTGAGAGCATCCGCCTCAGGGTGGGTGTGAAGGGTGGGGGATGCTCAGGTTTCAACTACCTGCTGGACCTGACGGAGAAGATCAAGGACTCCGACGAGACCTGGGAATACCGTTTTGATGTTCCTGAGGATGCGGCTGGGGAGGCACCTACCCAAGAATTTTCCCTGCGGGTGGTCTGTGATCCCAAGTCTTACCTATACCTCAACGGTACCGAGATCGACTTCAAGGATGAAGTGATGCACCGGGGATTCGTTTTCAACAATCCCAATGCGACCAGTACCTGTGGCTGCGGCAGCAGCTTCTCGGCCTGATCAGCCTCTAACCTCACGGTCTTCACGCTACACTGGCAGACTCATGAAGGACATGGTCGTCAACCTGGTATGCACCCTCGTGCTGGCCCCGATCCTGGCCTTTGGCATCTTTGCCGTCAGTTGGTGGGGCACGGCGCCTGCCACACCGCCGGATCCTCCAACCCACTTGTCGCCTCAGAATCACAACAGCACTGCTGAGCCGCCGGGATCAACAACCAAGTCATCGACCGCAACGCGGCCGGTTTCCGGCCGTCTTTTGTTTTTGGCCAACTGTGCTATCTGCCATGGTGAGGATGGGAGTGGATCTGGCGAGCGAGTTCTTGATCGGCCGGCTCGCTCTTTCAAGGTTGGGGGTTTCTCATTTGGAAACACCATTGTTTCCATTGATCGGGTTATCACATCCGGCATCCCGGGAACACCCATGCCGGGTTTCAAGGCAACACTGGATCCTCGTGAGCGACTTGCAGTCGCTCGGTATGTCCAATCCCTGGGGCCGCCCCTGGTCAAGGTCGATCCGGATGACACCGTGATGACCGTGACCGACCGTCCAGAAGTTGTTCGCGGCGAACTGGAGCCAGCCGCACCAGGTCAACCCTCGTATGTGAGAGGTTTGATTGCAGGTGGTACCGACGGACTCAGCTGGGAGTACCGGACCGACGATGTTCGGCTCTTGGCGATTCGGCAGGGCGACTTCATCAAGCGAGAGAACTGGACTGGTCGAAGTGGTGAGCCCATCAAGCCATTGGGACAACTGATCAGGAAAGTGGATGGGGGTGATCCTGGTCCTTCCTTCTATATAAACGACAAAGCAGTCAAGAGCGTATTGGCTGGTACATCCATCGATGATGTCTCGATAGCGATCCGTCAGCGGTTGGGTGACGTGTTGGTGCGTGAAACCGGTCATGCAACGGCTCTCGGGACGCTCTCTGGTTACGTGCGTCGCTTCCAGATCGAGAATCCAGCGAAGGAGTCCTTGTCGATCAACCTTCACCTGGATGGTAGCCCCGAGAAGATTGGCACCGATGTTGATGGTCTTGAGTGGTTTCGCAGCAGTGGTCCAGGGGGCCTGATTGAATTAACCGGTCTTCGCAATGCGACGATCGGTGAGGTTGACGAGGCTCACGTTGCCCAGGTCCCTTCACGCCCCAACATCACCGTGGATATCACCACACTATTGCTACCCGAGTGGACACCAGATCAGCAACGGACTCTGCTGGGTGAGGAACCCTCGGCATGATGGTTTCGATCGTCTTAGGCCTGTTGTTGTGTGCTGCCGAGTCCGACTACTACGTGGTCGACACCATTCCGTCACCCAAGGGCGAGGTGATTGAAGTGGGCGGCCTCGACATGCTGCCGGATGGTTCGTTGGCAGTCAGTACGCGTCGTGGTCGTGTTTGGATCATCGAGAATCCAGCGGCAGAGAATCCGGAAGACGCCACCTGGCATCTGTTCGCAGACGGCTTGGCTGAGGGGCTCGGTTTAAAAGTCGTTGATGGCGAAATCTACGTAGTGCAACGCACTGAGTTGTCCCGCCTCCGTGATGATGATGGTGATCGAAAGGTCGACCACATCGACACCTTGACGCAGGACTGGGGCTTGACGAACAACTACCACGAGTACGCCTTCGGTCTGCCGGTGGATGACGATGGAAACTTTTACGTCAGCCTCAACCTCGCGTTCATCAACCCTGAATGGTGGCATGGCCAATCACAGCAGCCATGGCGAGGCTGGGTGCTTCGGATCTCGCCAGAGGGCGAGGTCACGCCGATGGCTCACGGGTTCCGAAGCCCCTGTGGAGTTGGCATGAACGTGGAAGGCGACGTGTTCGTCACAGAAAATCAAGGTGACTGGATGCCAGTGTGTCCCATCTACCACGTGAAGGATGGGGGATTCTATGGACATCCCAACTCATTGCGTTGGACGG
>JAYZAT010000050.1:0-13721 GCA_036339555.1 Planctomycetota bacterium | reverse complement strand
GGTGCCGGTGCAGCCGAATCCAGGTTGGATACTTCCAGTTCGCCATCTTCGGGTACATCAAAATCCCAGGCTTGGCCTGGTCCGGTTGTCACGACGCCGCCGCAATAACCAGGTGGATCATCCAGATCTTCCTGGGACATGCTGTTAAACCATACGGTCCAACCAGCTGGGATCGCGTCAAAGAGGTGAGTGACCAGAACAGGTGGCGGAGGGTCGCCAGCTTGAACGGTAATCGGTGACGTCAGATACGTGGCATTATTGAAAACGTAATCGTCTCCACTCGCGGAGGCCCCAATCGACACCCTGAGTCCGACGTAATACGTGCCAGCTGGTACCCACCAGGGGATGGTCCGCGTGGCACCACCTTCCCAGATCCCCGCCTGGTTCAGATGAGTCAGCCTGACCTTATTGCCAAGCTTGATGTCGCTGGTCGTGATGGTCGTGTTCTCGGACAGGTAGATCTGCACACGAATGTCGTATACGGCATCGGTGCCAATGTTCTCGACGGTGAATCGATCAAGCGTGATTTCCTCGCCAGCTGTGACCACAGCCGGTTCGACCTCGGTTGACTTGGGGTGCCCGTTCGCCCACCAGGATTCGACCCCGATGTCATGGAATGCCGGAGTTGGTCGGATCACGTCGTAGAAGCTACGGAGCAGGAGGGCATCAATCATGTGCAGACCGCGGCCATCTTCTACCACGGAACGGCTGGCAGCCATCATGATCGATGGAAAATCAAAGGTGTAGGACTCGACTGGTTCGCAATTGACCTGCTGAAGTCCAACAACGTGGCCAAGTTCATGCATCAGTACGTTGCCATAGTGATAGGCCCCGCCAACATGGAAATCCTTCTCCCAACTGACGTATGGGTTGAACGTGACGCTCGACTCGATGAGTCCGCCGCAGTAGAAGTAATAGATCGTCCTGGAATTGGCGATTTTAAATCCCCAAGTCCAGTTCGGATCACCATAGACCAGTTGACATGACTCAGTACTCGGCCAGCCCGCGAACTCATAGATGCCTTCGCCATGTGACCAGGTGTCATTGCCTGGTGTAGAGCGGAAGACATCGACCGTGTCATTGAACCGACTCATCGCATAGGCATTTTGGAGGTATGACCAATGCGAAGGCGTTACCTGCTCCATGACGACGGGTAATTCGATCGGAACATCGCAGATGCACGGTAAGCTGCCGCGTTCCGGTGGCGGTGGGAGCATGGCACCGTCAAAGGCTAAATCAAGTGGTGGAGCACTCCGTCCATAGTGCCCCGCGATCTTTTCGATGAGGGCCTCCAGTGTCATGGCAGGTGCACTATTCGTATCACGGATGCACCAGGATGATCCATCCGGCGTCGTGTCAATGGGTTCGATTTGTTGTGCCATGCTGGGCACGAGTTCTGCAAGATCATCCGAGATGGCAACTGCTCGACGGGTTGGACGCAGCAGGCCGCCTTCCACCCCTCGAATGGCACGCCAATCAAGTGTGACTGGGTAGTGGATCCCATCATCGCCTTCGATGACGGCTAGCACGCTGTTCTCATAGGTCACAGGCCGACCACCGGTCGGGCTGCCGGCAAAGATGAGATAGCGTCTCCCGGTTTCCCAGGAGATGTGGCCGCTGTCATTGGCACCCCAATCCTGCAGGATCGCATGCTTGGAGGTCAGGGTGGTCTGATCGCCGGAGGCTAGGGCATCGTCAATCGACCACTCGACGGTAAACCGGAGCTCTATGCTGCTGGGCTGCTTCGTACTGGACTCGGATGTGATTTCACTGAGCCGCCCCACGAATACCCGCTGGGCTTGATCGACCATGTGAGACAATGGCGCTGCTTCCCAATGGGCTAGCACCGAGTGGGATCCCTCCATCACCAGCAGCCCGCAGGCTGCCACCCAACCCAGTCGTCTCATGGTGGCCGATCTCCTCCCTGGTGATTGTGTCATGTCGCGAGGGGGGTTCAAGGCTGGAATACAGGATTGGGCGTGGCGAGGCAATCCAGGCGGGAAAAAATGGGATCGGCATCTTCTATAGAGCGTCATCACGCGGTTGATACGACAGCAGTCTGAATTCAATGATGCCGTCAGTTCCCTCGAGCGGGGATTGGTCCAATCAAGGCAACGGCCCCGGCAGAGTTCTGCCAGGGCCGCATGATGTTTGCCTATGTATCAGGACCTTAAGGGACCTGGGGCATGAAATGATCAGCCCATCAGTGCAAATCGACCGGTATCCAGATCGTAGACGCCGCTGACGATCTTGCATTTACCAGATTCAACCGCATCAGCAAGCACAACCGATTCCTTGGTCAGCCGTTCCGCACCGAAGCGGGCGTTGAGCTCGATAGCTTTTTCAAGCCGATTTTCAGCTCCGCGCGACTCGATCACAGCAGGCAGGAAGTGGGCCATGAGGTTCGGAAGCTCACCAGGCAGTTCATTGAAGTTGTTCTCGAACTGGATCGCGGTATCGACTGCGCCACAGTTACTGTGGCCCATGACCACGACCAGGGATGAACCGAGCGTGCCGACTGAGAATTCCAGGCTTGCAATCAGTTCCGGGGTCGGGATATTGCCAGCAACGCCACAGACGAAGAGTTCGCCGATCGTCTGGTCAAAGACGATCTCTGGAGCCACTCGGGAGTCTGCACAGCGAATGAAGGCGGCGTAAGGGCTTTGGCCGCTTGAGCCTCGCCTCTTGGCAGCCAGGTAATCATGATCCTGCATGTCGCCGTCGATGAAGCGGCGGTTGCCCTTCATGAGTTCTTCGATAGCTTGGTCAGGATTGTTGATATTTGACGGTGGAAGTACTTTGTCTTTTTGTGCCATGGCCATACCCATTGTGGGAAGTGCAAGGCCTGCAGCTGCGGTGCTACCCAGCATTGCCCGGCGTGTGACTTGCCCATCAACTTTACTACACATGAAGGAATCTCCTGATTAGTGGGCAGGTAGTGTATTCCATTGTCCAATAGGTGTCACGTGGGGCACGAAAGCCCATGGATAACCCTGTAAATCAAGGGTTATTCACATCCTTTAGGCCGTCCTCCCCGCCTCCAATGATTCGCTCCAGGACGGACTGGCACGAACAGCAGACTGGGTGCTCCAGGGGCTGATCACCAGTCTTTCACCATGGCGTGCGGGGTCGGTTGTCGCTGGTCTACTTACGTATCAAGCCCAGAATTCCTTGATTTTCGGAGCTTCTGTACCGGCGCGTTCTTGACCAGACTTGAGTGCAGATCCGATGTTCTTGGGATCCATAAGGTTGATATCGGGTGGATTGGCGATGATCCACATCGTCTGGGTCCCCGTGGCTTGAAGATCCTTGACGTTCTGCCCAATGGGGTGGGGCACTCCGGTGAGTACCGGTGGCACCAGGCCGTTGGTCAGGCTGATCACAAGCGATCGCTTGGATCCGGCAACCACGTCAGTGTGGCATGCATTGGAACAGATGCCTCCGTCCATGCCGTATCGCTCACCTAGGAGGGTTGGTCCCATGACCCCAGGCAGAGAAGAACTGGCCCCGGTAGCCCGGGCCAGAGGGATGTTGTTCTTCTTGGCCGTTTCCTTGCTGACAATGAGACGTTCCCCGGTGTAACAGTCGTTTGATGAGGTGTATAGGTTGTCGGCAGTCCAATCGCTGGTGCTGTCGCCGGTCAACACTACAGCAAATCGCTCAGCGCCATCGCTGTTGGCTTTATTGTGTGCAGCCAAAGCGCATCGACCAATGGTCTGGATAGTTTCCGTCGTACCGTTCTTGGCATCGGCACTCACCTTGATGGCACGTTGCTGGCTGATGTTCGGATCAGTGAACGGTGCAATGGTGCCAAACTGACTTGGATTCATCCCATAGAACTCCATAGTCTTGAGCATATGGTCCATGTTGCCGCACCTCAGAGTGCTGCCCATGTAGGCGCCTGCAGAGGTTCCGACGACCATCTCGGACAATGAGTTCATATCGAGCCCGGCTTCTTCAAGACCCTTAAAGAAGGCGACATACCAAGCGATGTACCAGACACCGCCTCCGCCAAGAACAAGCGTACGATCGCGACCTTCCGCCAACTCACATGGAGTGGGCTTGGAAGGAATGGGTCGAGCCAAGCCATCATTTCTGAAGAGCTCCTGTGACAGTTCATTGGCTGTCTGCTGAAGCGTGTCCTGTGAAGATGCCCGTTGCGTGGAGGGCAAGGCCAGGGCGGTGGTGTTGGCCAGGGCCAATCCTGCAGTTCCAGCTACTCCTACCTTCAGAAAGGTGCGACGATCCGACTTTTTCTCGTACACGGTGTGTCTCCCTGTTCATGGAATGCCAAGTAGGCAAGGTATGGCTTTTCAGGATGCCTCGTGAAAACTGTTGCTGTTGGAGTCAAAACGCCACAGCTCCTACCGGAGCTAAGGGTGCTTATACGGCTGCCAGCAATGGCCAATCGACCCAGATGACAAGTGCCGCCACTTCGAGATCCCGACTGGTGGGATGTGTCAAACCAATGTGGTAGGCTGGTCGCCCCCCAATGGCGACGGCCAGGATGGGGGGAAGATCGAGAGAGGAAACCCGAGTTCGCGGTACGCGCGACACGCCCAGTGGGCGCGGTGTTGGCGCCGCTTGAAGCCGCGAGTGAATGAACTGAAAGGATCGATCGCATGTCAGTGGAAGCGACCCAGTGCCCGGTAGCGGGTGGACACCAACACAAGGCCATGACCAACCGAGACTGGTGGCCAGGGCGACTCAACCTGGGTGTCCTGCGCCAGAACTCCGAGTTGACCAACCCGATGGGCACGGCGTTCAATTACGCCGAGGAGTTCAAGAGCCTTGATCTCAATGCGGTCAAGCAGGACCTCTTCGCACTCATGACCGATTCCCAGGAGTGGTGGCCCGCAGACTATGGCCACTACGGCCCATTCTTCATCCGGATGGCTTGGCACAGTGCCGGTACCTACCGCACCTTTGATGGCCGCGGCGGTGCTTCCTCTGGTACACAGCGGTTCGCGCCCCTCAACAGTTGGCCGGACAATGTCCTGCTCGACAGGGCCCGTCGCCTGCTCTGGCCGATCAAGCAGAAGTATGGTCGAAAGATCTCCTGGGCAGACCTGATCATCCTGACCGGGAACTGCGCCCTGGAATCGATGGGACTCAAGACCTTCGGCTTCGCTGGTGGTCGCGAAGATGTCTGGGAGCCTGAGCAGGACATCGACTGGGGAATCGAAACCCAGTGGCTCGGTGATAAACGATACGAAGGCGACCGTGTGCTCGAGAACCCCTATGGGGCCGTGCAGATGGGGCTGATCTACGTGAACCCTGAGGGCCCCAATGGGGAACCCGATCCCGTGGCCGAAGGTCGCGACATCCGCGAGACGTTCGCACGCATGGCCATGAATGATGAGGAGACCGTGGCCCTGACCGCTGGTGGACATACCTTTGGTAAGTGCCACGGTGCGGCACCAGCTGACCAATATGTCGGCCGGGAACCGGAAGCTGCCTGCATGGCTGAACAGGGCCTTGGTTGGAAAGGCAGCTATGGCACCGGTATGGGAGAAGACACCATCGGCAGCGGTCTCGAAGGTGCTTGGACGCCCAATCCCACAAAGTGGGATTCCGGCTACTTCGACATGCTCTTTGGTTATGAGTGGGAACTGGTGAAGAGTCCTGCGGGTGCCTGGCAGTGGCGAGCCAAGGATGTTCCGGATGGGGACATGGCGCCCGGTGCCCAAGATTCATCAAAGAAGATCGCGCCGATGATGACCACCGCGGACATGGCGATGCGGATGGATCCTATCTATGAGCCAATTTCCCGCCGCTTCCATGAGAACCCCGAAGCCTTGGCCGAAACCTTTGCTCGTGCCTGGTTCAAGCTCACCCATCGTGACATGGGACCCGTCGCACGCTACCTCGGACCGGAAGTACCAGCCGAGGAACTGATCTGGCAGGACCCGGTTCCGGCTGTCGGTCAGCAACTGATCGACAAAGCAGACATCAAGTCACTCAAGGCGAGCCTTCTCGGCTCGGGCTTGTCCACGTCACAATTGGTTTCAACCGCCTGGGGGTCGGCGTCATCGTTCCGCGGAAGCGATAAGCGAGGCGGGGCCAATGGTGCTCGCATTCGGTTGGCACCGCAGAAGGATTGGGATGTGAATGATCCGGGACAGCTCTCAAGTGTCCTGTCGACACTTGAGAAGGTCCAGAAGACATTCAATGACGCCGGTGGCAAGCAGGTGTCTTTGGCCGACGTAATCGTGCTCGGTGGTTGTGCCGCAGTCGAGGAAGCGGCTCGCCAGGCAGGTCATCAGGTGGAGGTTCCCTTCACGCCCGGACGTACCGATGCCACCCAGGAACAGACTGATGCAGCTTCGTTTGAGCCGCTGGAGCTCAAGGCCGATGGGTTCCGAAACTACCTCTCCGGTGGATTCAATCGTTCCGCGGAAGACCTGCTGATTGATCGAGCCCAACTTCTGACGCTGACGGCTCCCGAAATGACCGCCTTGATCGGCGGACTCCGCGTACTCAATGCCAACCATGATCAGGCTGCCCATGGCGTCTTCACGGATCGTCCCGGGACGCTTACGAATGACTTCTTCGTCAACCTGCTTGACATGGGAACCCAGTGGGAAGCCACCGATGATTCCCAATCCTTCTTTGAGGGTCGAGATCGTGCGACCGGAACAGTCAAGTGGACCGGTACCCGAGTCGATCTGGTGTTCGGATCCAATTCAGAGCTTCGAGCCCTCGCGGAGGTCTATGGAAGCGATGATGCCGGTGCGATCTTTGTGACGGACTTCGTGGCTGCTTGGGATAAGGTCATGAACCTCGATCGGTTTGATTGCGCATAGCACTTGGCTCATAGGTCAATCGTGACCTGGTCTGTGAGGATCATGTGACAATACTGAGCGCAGTATGCCTGATTGGTCTTACTTGTTCAGTCTCAACTCAGCCTGTGCTGATCGAGGCAGAGGCATTTGATGATACGGGCGGTTGGGTCATCGACCAGCAGTTCATGGACCTGATGGGTTCACCCTATCTCCTTGCGCATGGCCTGGGTTCGCCCGTCGATGATGCCGAACACACGCTCGCGACCGAGCCAGGGCAGGTGCGAGTCTGGGTTCGTACACGCAACTGGATTGCGCCATGGAATACACCGGAAAAGACGCTTCCGCCGCCGGGAAAGTTTCAGGTGCTGATCAATGGCGTCCCGCTTCAGGAAACATTTGGAACCTCTGGTGAACCTTGGCGCTGGCACGATGGTGGTGTTGTTGAAATCGGAGGCAGCACGACTCTGGCGATTCGAGACCTCACGGGCTTTGATGGGCGTTGTGATGCGATCCTGTTGAGTTCCGATCTTTCCTGGAGTCCACCAGATGAGCCGGAGGCACTTGCGGAATTTCGGAACGCGTATCGACCTCCGCAAGAAGAGTTGGAATCATTCGATCTCGTGGTCGTTGGTGGTGGCACCGCCGGCACGTGTGCAGCGATCACGGCGGCCAGGCTGGGGCAGTCCGTTGCGCTTGTTCAGAACCGTCCGGTCCTGGGTGGCAATTCCAGCAGTGAAGTTCGAGTCTGGCCCCAGGGCCACGTGCAACTTGAGCCCTGGCCCAACATTGGTGACGTGGTCATGGAGGTGATTCCCGCCAAGGGCCCGCAATCGAAAAATGCACAAGATGGTGTTGTCTTCGATGACTCGCGAAAGCAGCGCCTTGTTGATGCGGAGCAGAATATTACCTTGCTCCTCAATCAACACGTCAATGGTGTTGAGATGTCCGAGGATGGAAAACAGGTCGTTGCGGTGATCGCTGAGAACATCAAGACCGGAGTCCGCACGCGAATCCCCGCGGTGTTGGTTCTGGACAGCACTGGTGATGGATGTGTCGGTGCCTTGGCGGGAGCTGACTTTGACATCACGGAAACCGGTCACATGGGAGCAAGCAACCTCTGGAATATTCAATGTCTTTGTCAGGACAAGGAACCACTGGCTGCTGATCTCAAACAAGCCTGCGAGGATGCATCGTTTCCGCGCTGCCCCTGGGCACTCGATCTCAGCGACAAGCCATTCCCCGGGCGAGACTGGGGATCAACTGAACCGAAGACCGGTGAAGCGAATCCGATTTCGATCGGTAACTGGTATTGGGAAAACGGGTTTGACCGAGATTCACTGGCGGACATGGAGCGGATACGCGACTACAACCTCCGAGCAATTTTCGGAGCGTGGGACACGATCAAGAACGTCGACGGTCGCTATCCGGCCCACCGCTTGAATTGGGTCGCCTATATAGCTGGGAAACGTGAATCACGACGCCTGATGGGTGATGTGATTTTGACGGGAGAGGATCTTCGGGATGGGAAGCAATTCGTCGATGGTTGTGTACCTTGTACTTGGGGCATCGACACACATTTTCCACATCCCAGTTATGTGAATGGATTTGAAGACGAGCCCTTTATTGCGGATTACACGCGTGGAGAGGGATACGTCTATGACGGCCCATACTGGCTTCCCTATCGCTGTCTCTATTCTCGTTCGATTGACAACCTCTTCATGGCAGGTCGCAACATCTCGGTCACGCACGAAGCGTTAGGTGCCGTACGCGTTATGAAAACGACTGGAACGATGGGGGAGATCGTGGGCATGGCTGCTGCGATCTGTCGGGAGCAGGATTGCCTGCCTCGCGATGTTTATGGGGAACACCTTGATGATTTGAAGGCCTTGATGAGTACGGGTGCTGGTAGAGTGGAAGCTCAATGACTCATGATCAGTCACAACCAAGCCAGTTGGAAAAAGGTCTGAGCCGACGGACTGTTCTTCATACGGCGACGGCCGCATCCCTGACGCTGGCCCTGCCTCGCATGTCCTTTGCCGCTGCCGGGACACTGAAGAAGCCGGTACGAATCGGCGTGATTGCGGATCTGCATCATGACGTGATGCATGATGGCGCTGATCGCCTGGATGTGTTCCTCGATCGCATGTCAATCAACAAACCGGATGCCATCTTGCAGCTGGGAGATTTCGCCTACCCCAAGGCCGAGAATGCTGAGATCATCAACCGGTTCAATCAAGCTCATGAGCAGTCGCTGCATGTCATTGGCAATCACGATACGGATGCAGGCTGTACCACCGACCAGTGCATCGAGATGTGGGGCATGCCTGGCCGGTATTACGCCCAGGACATTGAAGGGCTTCAGTTGCTGGTCCTGGACGGCAATGATGCGGGGTCACCGACGCACAAGGGTGGGTACGCGTCCTATGTGGGCCCGGAACAGGTGGAGTGGTTGAAGGCACAGTTGAAAACCCTGGATGGCCCGATCATCGTTGCGTCTCATCAGCCGCTGGCCGGTGCCTATGCGGTTGACAATGCCGAAGAAATCCAAGCCATTCTTGGAGACGCGGCCAACAAGGTCATTCTGGTCATCAACGGTCATTCGCATATTGATGACATTGTTCGAGTCAAGAACGTGACCTACCTGCATGTCAACTCTGCCTCCTATAAATGGATTGGCAGTGACAATCGCCATGAAAGCTATTCCGAGGACATCCACGAGAAACATCCCTGGATTTCGTGCACGTGTCCTTATCGTGAATCTCTCTATGCCATGCTCACGGTCGATCCCGAGAATTCCACGATTCGCGTCATGGGAACCAGCAGCAGTTGGGTGGGGGAGTCACCTGCAGAACTGGGCCTGGACCTGCATCCTGAACTGACCAACGGTGAAGAGATTGCACCCAGGATTCGAGATCGGGAGTTCATCCAGGTCAAGTCTTGAACGTATCGATGCGACCATGGTGAGTACGCAGCTGCACCTGGTGATCGCTGGCGCGATTGTTTGACTATTTGTCGAACAACAAGCAGTCACAAGTCATTGTTAAAACAACATTTGACAAAGTTCCAAGATGATCAGACGTGAACTGATCAATTTTACAAATTCAACTGACAGATCGAAACACTCCACTCCAGAGCAAAACAGAGAGTTTGCGTAAATGAGGAGGAGTTTCATTCGTGCTCACACAAATTATCTACCGTAATGGCGCCGCAAATTTGGCGGTTTGTTTCATCTCATTGAGTTGTTCAACATTGCTGGCATCCAGTGATGCTGCTGTAAACGAAGGGAGGGGAGGTTCTGAAGAATACGTTCTCATCGATCACGTACAGGTTCCGCCCCGATCATCGGGAGAAGACGGGGCGAACGAGGCTCCTGGGTATGGAACAGGCGCACACCATACTGCGTTCATCTATGCACCCATGGCGTTTCTGTATACAGAGAATGGAGGTACGAGAGAGGACAGTGGAGAAGCCTATTACAGGAAGCATGTCGCTTCAGTCGAAGGCCAGCAGTATGGCCTTGTGGAGATCATGCAAACGAATACGACGTCACAAGTGTGCACGGTGGAGTCGTTCTATGATCTCATTCGCAACAACAGGGAGCGGTTTGGGACGCTGTTGATTACGGCCTCGGGAGGGGAGGGCTGGATTGGCGTTGAGCCCTATATGAACACGCCTGTTGGATTACAGAAACGCGATGAACGATACTTCGAATTGGTTGGGACTGAGTTTGATGGCATAGAGTTGACCGACGAGCATATCACCCAAGAAACAGATGAGGAGGGGTATCACTTCGTCGCGGTAACGCCCTTGTTCGTCGCTCAATTTGGTGATATGCCTGGCTCACTCGTGTACATCGCATCGGACTTTGGTTCTAGTATGAACTTCTCATTTCTGGAGGCGAGAGCCCGGGTTGCAGTCGGTTACGTGGATGACTCGCTGCCGATACAGCGGCGGAAACTGGTCAAGAAGACATTCATGCAAATGGATGGGCTCAAGGGAATTGAGAAAAGGCCCATCGGCCAGGCAATCAAAGGAACCAATAAACTCATACTTGCTGGTAACGGTGCAACAACCTTGGCGCCTGCCGTCAAGGAACCCGTCGTACTTCCTTGTCCACTTGCAGTCGGTGACAAGGTCATCTTCACCTTCGATACCCACTGTGACACAAATTTTATTCCGCAGGTCATATCGAACGAGGCGAACTTCAATGCAACCTGGATATCGTCCACTCAACTCCAGGCGAACTGTACTGCCGTGACCAATAGGCTCAACTACCAGGTCACGCTGAGGTGGGAGACACTCAAGGCACGGATGAATGATTCGCAGCTCGACGGCAATACCAAGCCGGCTCAGAAGAACGCCCATGGTCCAGCTCATGATGACTACAAGAAGCGCAAGAGGTGCCAGGATCCGTGCGCGACCGATGTGAATGATGACCTGGTCACTGATGTGGCTGACATGCTCTTGGTGATTGCCGGCTGGGGTGATTCGGGCGCCGATAGCTCCGCTGACAGCAACCAGGATGGCATGATCGATATCCAGGATCTTCTGGCGGTGATCGGCGGCTGGGATGACCAATGCGTCTATGGCAGTTGCTGTCTCGATGGTGCCTGCTTCCCGGAAACAACGCTGGAGCAATGCGATGAGATGGGAGGGCTGTATCTCGGTGACTGGGAGACCTGCGACAGCGGTTTCTGTCTCTGGGGTGGATGCTGCATCGAAGGCGTGGAGTGTCTCGACGCCTACAGCCCCGCTGACTGCGTAGACATGGGTGGAACGTACGCCGGTGACGGCACTCCCTGTGATGTTGTGGCCTGTGAAGTGCCTGTCAGCGCCTGCTGTCTCCAGGACGGTTCCTGCATCAACTTCGCAACGGAGGATGAATGCACTGACGTCGATGGGAACTTCGTAGGATTCGGCATTCCGTGCAGTGACTGGGAGTGCACTCCTTGGGAAACCTATGGTGCGTGCTGCATCCTCGATCCGATCGATGGCACGATGATGTGCATCGAGACCACTGATGGAAGCGACTGCACCGACGGATGGGGTGGGACGTTCCATATCGGTGAGATCTGTGTTGATTTCGTCTGCGATATGACCGGTGCCTGCTGCATCCAGGGCGCTGACTTCACGTACTGCGAAGAGGTGCCCAGTGCAGAAACGTGCCAGGCCCAGGGCGGCGTGTTCCATCTCGGCGGTTCATGCGACGAGATCGAATGCGAATTCTAGATAACGCTCACAGCCAAGATGCTGATTCGAGTGTAAAGAACGACCCCGGGTCTTCGGACCCGGGGTCGATTCGTAGCAGCGTTTTTGTGAGCATGCCACTCAGATATCGCGAGTTGTCGTGCGATTCAAGCCATTCATGGAGAGATTCCAAGGATCTTGTCTGGTGCGATGAAAGGCTGTCTCAAGAGAGATGTGTTCCAGTTCTCGCATGCCGCTGGTAAGCTACGTCCGTCGTGGGTGAGAATCACAAAAAACCACAGCAAACGCCTCAGGCTGCCGACGCCACCATCGTTGATGGCAGTACGCCAGGAGCTGCGTCCATTCCGGACACGATCGGTCCCTATCAGGTCAAGCGGATCATCGGTTCTGGTGGCATGGGCACTGTTGTGCTGGCTCAGCAGGACAACCCCCGGCGTGATGTCGCGATCAAGATCATGAACCCGGGAGTGATCTCGCGCAAGGCGCTTCGTCGCTTCGAGTTCGAAGCCCAGACACTGGGCCGGCTTCAACACCCGGCCATCGCCCAGGTCTACGAGGCCGGCACCTTCGATGAGGGCAGTGGTGGGCGACCGTACTTTGCGATGGAATACGTTGCCGATGCCACGGAACTGGTTGATTACGTCAACGATCAGGAATTCGACATCAAGGCACGCCTGCAGCTGTTCAGGGCCATCTGCGAGGGCGTCGAGTATGGCCATCAGCGGGGTGTGATTCATCGTGATCTCAAGCCGGGCAACATCCTGGTCGATGCCGAAGGTCATCCCAAGATCATCGATTTCGGCGTGGCTCGGTCGACCGAGAGCGATTCCGTTTCAGCGACCCTGGCGACCGAGGCCGGACAGCTCATTGGCACACTCCAGTACATGAGTCCGGAGCAGGTGGACCTGGATCCGGCGGGCCTTGATACGCGAAGCGATGTCTACGCGCTGGGCGTCATCTTGTATCAACTGCTTGTCGCCCGACTGCCCTATGACCTGGGCAGTATCAGCCTGGCCAAGGCGGCGGAGTTCATCAGAACGGCGCAGCCCGCTCGTCTCAGCGAGATCAATCCGGCCTTCAAGGGTGACCTGGAGACAATCTGTCTGAAGGCTCTTGAGAAGGACCGCGAGCGACGGTACCAGTCGGTTGGTGATTTGTCGGAAGATCTCCGTCGCTACCTGGCCGACGAGTCCATCATGGCACGGCCGCCAACCAGGGGCGAACAGTTCAGCCGGCTGATCCGCAAGAACAAGGCCGCCTCGATTGCGACCGCTGTTGTTGCCCTGTCCCTTGTGGCCGCCACCATCATCTCGGTCATCTTCGCGACAGAAGCTGTGCGCCAACGTGATGCAGCCGAGCTTGCCAGGGAGAACTCGATCGCTTCCGCATCGGAAGCGGTGCGCCAACGTGACGCAGCCGAGCTTGCCAGGGAGAACGCCGAGGAGCTTGCCGAAATCCAGTTGACTCAACTGGCGAGTTTTGATTTGTCGGAAATGGGCGCTTCATTGAGATCCAGGATGATGGATGAGCTTCAGTTGGACGCTGCCGGTGTCGACGGGGTCGACTTCACTGGCGCAGCAATGGATCTGATGCGGGAGCATTTTTATGAACCAACGTTAGAGGAGATCAAGGAAGCACTTGCGGGCCAACCGTTGGTCCAGGCACGCATGCTCCAGACGTTGGCCAGCGTCATACTGACGGCTGGGCTGCCCAGAGTTGCCGAAGAAC
>JAYZAT010000049.1:0-5577 GCA_036339555.1 Planctomycetota bacterium | reverse complement strand
CCGTCAACCAACCCTGGTGGGAGTAATGGTTGTTGGTGTGTTCCATCTGGCTGAGCACGATGATGTTCGATTTGTTGGTGACGTCCAAGATGGTCAAGCCAGTCTGTTCCCAGCCACCGTTGAAGCCTGCGTAGCAAAAGGCAATTTGCTGCCCGGCGTAGGGCGTTCCACTTGGGTAGGTCACGATTTGTGCGTCATGGACGTACTTGTCAGACCAAGCGCCGACATAGGCGGGGGAAGCAGGATTTGGGTTCAGGTCATAGATGCGAAGACCGTTACTGCCGCCACCGAGCCGGTAGAGGAAGCCGCTGTCTGTGTCGATGGCGACATTGTGGGTAGCCGTCGTGCCGCCTTCTTCGATCGTATTCACAAGGGAGACAGCCCCGATATCGATGTTGCTCATGTCTATGACCTGGATGCCATTGCCACCCTCAGACACGGCGTACGCGTAATTCTGGTAGGTCTTGACATCTCGCCAGAGGCTGTCCGGTCCCGAGATGGTTGCCACGATCTGAGCATCCCCGGGGTTGGTGACGTCAACGAAGATCGTTGCCGAATTGACGCCCATGATGGCGTACTCACGGCCACTGGGTGAGACGTATCCCCAGCAGTCATTGCCGCTCTGGTATCCACCCAAGGCAGAGAGCGAGAGCCAACTCAAGAGCGTGATGCCATCGTTCTCGAATCCGCCACGAACGTTCTCAGCGGCATTGTGATCGGCTCGGAAGGCTTCCGCCTGGACGGGCGGTTGGCGATCACGCAGCTTGGGATCATCCTGGTGTGCCACGGCTGTGGCAATGATGACGGCCCCCGTGGCAACGGTGGTCAGGACCTGCATTCTGGACACGCGTGAACTCCTCTCGCTGGGGGCGAAGATCGCCCTGAATCTCCCCTACAACCACTGTAATCGATACGTGGAGCCAAGCGAACACGATCCGGGAAAGTCGGTGCTCTGGGTCTGAAGATGGGTGCTTTCAGGGGGTGGAGGGGACAGGCGCCGCTGGTCGAACTCGCAGAGTGGCGTTCACAGGGGGACTGGAGAGGCTCAGGAGGAACGCTTCAAGATCCGCCAACTGTTCTGGCGTGAGCTGCAGGGGCTGTAGGACCGTCTCCTGGTGGTGATCCAATCGGACCATGCCATCCAGGGTGTTGTAGAAGGCCAGGACTTCTCCCAGGCTCGCAAACTGACCCTGGTGCATATAGGGCGCTGTTCGATTCAGATTCCGAAGAGAGGGTGTCCGGAAGGCGCCCCAGTGTTCCGTGTTGCGTGCCAAGGAACCGGTGGATCGGGCACGCTGGCTGTCAGGGTCATCCGAGTAAGCACCATTGGCACGGAATGGGTTGGCCTCAAGAAGTTGTATCCCTTCCCATCGACCTGGATCACTGGGGAGGGTGCCATCTGAAGTTGGGATGCCCGTGTTGTGAAATTCCAGATCGCTCAACAAGGGACCGTTGTGGCATTGACGACAGCCAGCATCCCCGATGAACAGGATCATGCCACGTTGGGCCGAAGGGGATAACACCGTCATGCCTTCCTCATCTTCGGCCAGCATGGCGGTGACAAATTGATCGAAGGGACTCGGTGGTGTCATGAGTCGATGTTCATAGGCGGCGATCGCTTTGCCCAGATTGGCAAAGGCACGGTTGACGGCTTCGCGATCTGACGCAGTCATGGCATTCCACGCGATCACGTCCGGGTTGTTGGAGTCCTTGCCTGGACGAGCTTTGGCGGGGAACCGATTCGAATCATCCAGATCAGGAAGAGCTCCGAACACTTCTTCGTACTCGCTTCGGAGTACGGGGTCTGCATGTATCCGGTGCAAGACCTCAAGTCGCGAGGATCCGAACTCTTCTTCCCGTTCAAAGGGATGCAGGGCCTGAGACCACAAGGTGTCGGCTCGGCCATCCCAGAAGAACCAGCGGTGCCCAGCAATATTTAACAGTGACGGTGCATGCCGGTGACCGAGGGCCAAACCCATGGGAAGCGGTTTGCCATCGGCGAACCCGAGATTTGGGTCATGGCAGGTTGCGCAGGAGATCTCCCCATTGCGAGAAAAGCCAGGGTCGAAGAAGACACGCTGTCCCAGGAGTGCTGCTTGGTCATCGTCCCAGACACGGTTGGTTGGATCAGCAGCAACCGAACTTGGAAGTTGGAGTCCGGCAATGCGTCGTTGTTGGCGTTCCGTCAGCGACACCGGAGAGGCGATCAGAATCAACGCCAACCACAGCATCGTCAATCGATCACCAGTGGCGTCTGTCCGCGGTGGGAGACCCCATCTACTTCAAGGTCAAAGTACAACTGCCAGTCCCCGGGCATGTGCATCAGGAATCCTTCGGCTAACCACGTGCCATCGGGCTGGGCCGTGATACGCGGCACATGGTTCATGCCGTGGCCATGTTGCGGCATGCCCGCGTCAACGGTCAGCGTTGCCTTGTCTGGTGTGACTGGGTTGCCGTACAGGTCGAGCACCTGGATCTCCATTGAGGAAAACCAGTTGAGGGGAATGGGGTTTGGTTTTGGAACCCAGTAGAAGGTGTACTGACCATCGTTGGAGGCCACCGTGTTGGCCGATGGTGAGGCGACCAGGGTTGGCATACCCGGTTTGTAGCAACCACCGATGAGTATGCAGCACCAGAGGAGGGTGGCGATCATGAGCGTTTGTTTCATGGTTGTGTACTCCGTTTCAATCGATCCGGGGTCATGGATCGGCCCAGGCCGAAGGTGAGGACCCAGCCGGTGCCTGGTTCGAAAGCCTGCATCCGATGGTTCCCATGATCGAGGACAACAATGCGACCCATGGCATCCTGCGCGATTTCACCGGGCATCCAGATCTGTCCATGGTCGACACCCGGACCGGAGTAGGTTGCCAGGTGAGTTCCGCTGGCAGCAAAGTGATCGATTCGATCTGCGGCCGTGTCACTCACGACGACGCTGCCATCCTCCAAGATGGCGACACCCCCGGGCCAGGGATGTTCCAGCCCAGGGGCGGGGCCGATGATGTTGCCGGCATTGAGATCTTGGTCAAAGAGGTGGATGCGTCCGGTTCGTCCGTCGGCGATGGCGATGGTCGTGCCATCTGTCCCGATGGCTACGGGGTCAATTGAGGGGAGGCGGTAATCCCGCAGATATATCTCATCATTCCAAGATGGGTCTTTCAGGTGGATGACGCCGTTTTCATCAATGATGACGAAACGTCCTGAATCAAGTTGTACAGTTGAAGTCTGGCTGTGGACACTGTTCATCGAACGGGAATCCAGAAGCACCGCTGCATTTGGGTCGTATCGCAAGGCATCAAGAGGCGGCAGGGTGATGCGCCAACGATGGATCGTGTCATTGCCGGAATCGATGATGGTGAGGACACCTGAAGCGTCATCCCAAATCAAGTCGGCGATATCGCCGATACGCCCCGGACCATCTCCTGGAGTTCCAAATGTGGTCACGTGAATGGGAACGTCACGATCGGTGATGAACACAGCCAAACTGCGAACTTCCGGCTCCCAGACAACCAGACCTCGGCCTCCCGTTTCAAGTTCAGGCCCGAAGTGGGATTGAAGCCCGCGGGGCGCACGGGTCTTTGAGGGTGACGGTCGCGAGGGTGGGCCGGGTTTAAAGAATTGGACTCGTCGCTCCAATGGTTCGCTGACGACGGCCCGTTGTCCATCCTCTGAAATGGCAATGTCGGAGGGATAGTGGATATGACCTTCACCCTGTCGCAGCTTGACGGCATGCATGCCCCACCAAGTCACAGGTTCGCCGTCTCGAGTGAACACCTGGACGCGATGATTAAGTCGGTCAGCGACGTAGACCAGTTCTCCGTGAAACTCGATACCGGATGGTTCCGCGAACAAGCCTGGAAATCGTCCCCAGTCTCCGAATGTTGCTCGGAGGGAACCATCAGGGTTGAAGACGAGGATGCGGTGATTGCCGGTGTCGGCTACACAAAGGGCGCCATCCTGATCAACATCGACGGCTTGGGGGCCATGCAGGGACAGGGATGCGTCAACACACCAACTCCGTGTTTCATTTCGGTTGAGGACACAGACGCGATCGTTCCCGGTGTCCGCGATCGCAATCCAGTTGTCTGAAATGGCGACATCTTGCGGGGACCGAAATGAGCTGCCATCCACTTCGGTCACAACGCCGACGGTGAGCCCACTTTCATCCAGGAGCTTCACCCGGTGATTGCCCGTGTCGGCGACCACGACGGTTCCATCTCCGTCCGAATCGATGCCTGCCGGTCGATGCATTTCATCCCAGTGCGATCCGTGTTTACCCCACGAGGTCATTCGGCTCCCGTTGCTGTTGAGGACTGCAATTCGATGGGCATGTGGTTCGGTCACGAGGACCCGCCCATCCGGAAGCATGGCTACGGCGTTGGGGGCAGCCATGTCCTCCACAGTCAGATCCCAGGCGGCGGGATGACGTTCATCCTGCGCGGTGGGGCCGGTCTGGCAGATGGCCAGCAGCGTGATGAGTGGTACGAGGAGCATGGGGCTGGCACAGTGTAGGCCGTGGCCGTGGCCGTGTGCGCCCGGGGGGATCAAGAGGGGTTGGCTTGCTGCACGGTGAAGCCGAGTTGGCGAATTCGATTGATGGCCGTCTCGATTACGGTGGGACTATCCGCAGTGATGCTGGCGGCGCTGTTTTCGTAAGAGACCTCGCACAGCTCGATGCCTGGTATCACGATGACGGTCTCATGGATGCTCTCGGCGCAGGCGTCACAGTGCATGCCTTCGATCGAGACGGAGGTTGTCGTTGTTTCAGACGCCTGATGTTTACAGCCGCTCAAGAGCAGGGCGATTGCACACAGCAGCAAGGCGGCAACACGATTCATGTTGTCTTGATGATAGGGGCAGACTTCCACTGTCGTCCAAGCACCTCTTTGCCGTTGGCACCCATCCAGTTTTCGAGTACGCCCGAGTAGCAGGAACGGAAGTCGACGGTGAACTTGAGGTCCCCGTTGTCCAGGTTCTTCAGTGATGGGTGCGTGCCATGCACGCCCGGTTGCACCATGTCGCCTACGAAGTACATCGGTGCAGCCGTGCCATGGTCCGTTCCTTGGGAAGCATTCTGGGGAACTCGACGACCAAACTCGGAGAAGACCATGGTCAAGACCCGACCCTGATTCCCTTGAGCTTTGACATCCCCATAGAAGGCCTTGAGTGAATCGCCGACCTGACGAAGAAGGCGGGTATGTTGGCCAGCTTGGTTGGCATGAGTATCGAAGCCACCGATGCTGGCGTAGTACACGCGCGTTGGCATTTCGGATCGAATCATCGCTGCAATCATTTGGAGTTGGTTGGAGAGGTTGCCACCGGGGTACGCCACCAGTGGTTGTTGGGCAACGGCCTTTCGCACTTTCTTGGAGGATACCTGTGCGTCCATCGTGGTTCGTTTGAGGAAGGCCAATTGATCAAGGCTGTCCTCAGTTCCACCTTGGCCAGCAACGCCTTTATACGGATCGGCGAGTTTGGTGTCGAGATCTTCTCCCATCCAGCGGTAGAGATCTGCAGATTCAAAACTGACGGGCATGACTGTGTCGCCTTGCATCGCCAGGGGCGCTTCAGTGCCCACCG
>JAYZAT010000048.1:0-5710 GCA_036339555.1 Planctomycetota bacterium | reverse complement strand
GTGGGTGCCGCATTTTCTCCCAGTCCAAAACGCCGAGGGGGCCCCGGGTGGGCCAGGGTGGGGGGTCGTGCCCCCGCCCCCCCCCTGCCAACACGACCGGGGTTCTGGTGGGTCTCGGTCGCTTGCCTGACCCTGCTTCTGATCGGTGGTGTCGAATTCTTGTTGCGGCACCGACTCGAAGATGTCAGCAACTTCGCAATGGAGGAACGGGGAAAACTCGCTCTCAAGAAAGCGGCCGCCGATGAAATCCAGTTGCGAACCGAAACGATCAAGAATTTGAACAGCGAGATTGCCCAGTTGAAAGAATCGGCGGGCATCAAAGACGAACGAATCACGTTTCTGGATAAAAAGGTGCCTGAGAGGGTTCGGTTCGTCCCAGCTTTGCTGACAGCGATTGTCGGCGCATCATCGGAGTCTATCGCGATCAACCAGATTTCGGAATCGGTTGCGGGCACCATGGAAATCGAGGCCTGGGCGCTTACCACGCCGGCAGCACAACGCTACATCCAGTCCCTTGAGACAAAACTGAAGACCTGGGGATTGCAGATGGAGGAGCCTCGCGTGCAATCACAGATCGGCCGCTTGAATCTGCCTGGGTATCTCATCGAGTTGGAATTCAGCCAGCCAGAGGATGCACCAGACCGGGCCACCACCAACGACGTGAGCCAGGGGGCCACTGATCGGCAGTCTACGCCATCCCCGATGCCACCCACGGAGTCCAGCGAGGGAGACGAGGAGTCATGAATTCCATCTCGAAGCGCGAACACATCTTGCTGCTTACCTGTTTTGTCGTGGCCGCAGTCGTCGGCTACTGGCTCTTCCGCTTCCGTCCGCTCCAGGCCGAAATCTCGGGGAAACAGGAATCCGGCAACTCAGCCAAGACTCAATTCGATGAATTTGAGATGCCACCAGACCCTACAGGAAATCCGTCAGAGTTGTCGAAACAGTTATTGCAATTCGAGGAATTGGTCGCCGGGATGCAATCCCAACTTGACAAACTTGAGGGGGAATTCGCGGACTCCACCAACCCGGGAAGTATTCAGCAATTGAAGGTGGAGATTGCAGAATTGGCCCGCCAACGGCAATTGCAGATCACCCAGAGTGTGCCCTTTGATCTGAAGAAATCTGACCTCGTGTCTCAAGCGTCTGGACAAACGCGAACGATTGGCCAAAACCTCCTGTCGTCCGTTTACAAGAGGCCGACTCACCTCATGAAATTTGACTGCCGGTTTGAGGACTTGGTCGGTTTCGTCGAAGGACTGAAATCGCTTTCACGGCGAATCGTCATTCTGAAACTGGACTTGGCTGTCCAGACAAAGACGGAGGCGAAGACGAAAAGCAAGGTGAAGGGGCCTCGACTGATCAACATTGAAATGGTTTTGGCCCTCTAGCCGTTCAGGATCGCCTCTGTTGTCTCTTCCACAAGATTTCTCATCGCGAATGACCTCTTCAATTGACCGACGAATAAAAGTTCCGTTCCTTGACGGCAACACCGCACAGGCGGTACAGCGGGGATTCCCGGCTGTTTACACGAATCGAACCTCAGGCCCTATGACTGTTCCCCCACAACAGCGATTGGACCAGATGTTGGCCGAGTGTGAGCAATTGTCAGCGACAGATCTGCATTTGACCGGTGGGGAGTTGCCCTATGTTCGCTGCCAAGGCCAACTCCGTCCACTGGGGACTGATCCCATAGCAGACCCCACCGTCCTGGCGATGGCCAGTTCGTTGATGACCCCACAACAGCTGGAGCAATTTGAAACTCGCCACACCGTGGACATCGCCTACTCGCCCCCCGGTAGCAGCCGCTTTCGGATCAACGTGTTCCGGGAACGGGGGCGCGTTGCCGTGGCCATTCGTCGTCTGGAGGAAGGCTTCCGCTCACTGGCGGGATGGAATCTGCCGCCTCAGCTCGACCAACTGGCACAGCTGCGAGATGGGCTCGTATTGGTAACCGGGCCGACAGGGAGCGGGAAGACAACAACACTCGCCACACTGCTGAACGAAATCAATCGTCACCGATCTTGTCACATCGTCACCATTGAAGATCCCGTCGAATACATTCATCACAACCAGAGGAGCCTGGTTCATCAGCGAGAGTTGTACACCGACGTTCCATCTTTTGCCGAGGCCGTACGGTCCTCGCTGCGAGAAGATCCCGACGTGATCCTGGTGGGAGAGATGCGGGATAACGAGACGATCCAGGCGGCAATCACCGCCGCCGAGACCGGCCACCTGGTCTTTTCTACCCTACACACCAGCGACGCTGTTGGTGCCATCGACCGGATGATCGGCGTGTTTTCGTCTGAGCAACAGCGGCTGGTGAGGCAACAGGTCTCGATGGTGTTGCGAGCGGTGGTTGCCCAGAGGCTGCTGCCGACTCGCAGAGGCCACGGCAGGGTGCCTGCCGTGGAATGTCTGCAGGTCACCAACGCGGTCGCCCACCTCATTAGAACCGAAAAGAGCCAGCAGATTTATTCTCTGATTGAGGCCGGATCCTCCAATGGGATGCAGACGTTCGAACAATCCCTGGCAGAGTTGGTCGTCAAGGGACTCGTTGACGAAGACGTTGCCATGCGGATGACACGCGTTGAGACACTCTTCACCCAGCGTCTGAATTCTCAACAACACCAAGGTCAGTTCTCTCCTTCCGGCAGATCAAACAACAATGGCCATCTCGAACGCTGAACTTGCTGAAGCGGCTGTCGCCAGTGGCCTCATCGAGAACGAGGTCGCACACGGCCTCTTGCGGCGTTTCCGTCGACTTCCCGAATTGATCGGGGCCCTGACCTCGCACGGCCGATTCCCATCGTCAGCTCTTTTCCGTGCAATTGCCGAACAGCGAGGGCTTCCGTTCGTCGACCTTGACACCCAGGCGTGTGACCCCGCCATCCTGAGAAGAATTCCCAGGGCTCTTCTCACCGGTCGGCAAGTGGCTCCGTTTGGGGAAGCCGACGGCGAAGTCCTGCTGGCCACAGCAGATCCAGATGATCAACAGGTGATCACGGCCATCAATCGGCACCTGTCATCGACGAGCCGGATCATGATCGCCGATCCGGATGCCATTGCGCGTCTGTTGCAACGCGTTTTTCGCGACGCCGGATCAGTCGAAACCGAGGGGGCCGATGTCGTCGAACTGCTCGAGACGATCCTGAAGGACGCCTACCTGCGTCGCGCGTCCGACATCCATATTGAACCCCAGGAAAGCACCACGCGGATCAGGCTCAGGATTGACGGACGCCTCCAGGAATTCATGGGGGACTTGGAGAAGCAGGTCGGCAGCAGTCTGCTCTCCAGAATCAAGGTCCTCTCCAACCTCGACATTGCCGAACAACGAGCTCCGCAGGATGGTCGTTTTTCTCACCAGGTCACGGAGGCGGACAACAAGCAGTTCGACATCCGCGTGGCCACCGCCCCCACCCGATGGGGGGAACGATCGACGATGAGACTTCTGGGGACCGAGACCACGGATTTCACTCTCGCAAACCTGGGGATGTCCCCGGCGATGATGGAAAGGTTCGAGCAGGCCATTCGCAACCCCTACGGGATGGTGTTATTGACCGGCCCGACTGGAAGCGGAAAATCCACCACCCTCTATGCCGCGCTGCGAACACTGAATCGTCCTGATGTCAATATCCTGACAGTCGAAGATCCGATCGAACACCTGGTCCCGGGTGTCAGTCAGATGCATGTCGGGGGAACCGACAAGGTGACGTTTCCCTCGGCGCTTCGTTCCCTGTTGCGTCACGACCCGGATGTGATGATGGTCGGCGAAATTCGAGACATGGAGACAGCCGACATCGCTTTGAAGTCCGCCATGACCGGCCACATGATTTTCTCGACTCTCCACACCAACACGGCATGCGGCGCCGTCACCAGGCTCGTTGACATCGGTTGTGAGCCCTATCTCGTGGGAGCGACCCTCGGTGCGGTCATCGCCCAAAGACTCGTGCGCCGGCTTTGCACCCGATGCCGCTCTCCCCGACAGGCCACTGAATCCGAAACACATCGACTCGGCCAACCGGGAGCCGAGTTGACCATCTACGATCCCGTTGGGTGCGCCGGTTGCCTCGGATCAGGTTTTCACGGACGTATCGGCTTGTTCGAAGCCCTGTGGGTCGATTCGGACCTGGCACGTCTGATTGGCGAAGGTGTGACAGAATCCCAATTGCAGGAACAGGCCTCCCAGCACATGACTCACCTCCATCAGGACGGAAACGAAAAAGTGCTTGCGGGCCTGACGTCGCTCAACGAAGTCACCCAGGCCACCATGTTTGGTGCCTGACAGTCCTCTTTGCGTTCCCGAATCTTGTAACCAGCCATGCCACAGTTCCAATACACAGTCATGGATCCGTCTGGGCGAGAGAGTCGAGGCACCCTGGACAGCGACAGTCTCGCTGCGGCAGCCAGCAGTCTACGAGAGCAAGGATACCTGATCGTTGACCTGTCTGCCGGAGCGGGCGACTCGTCATCGAGTTTGCTGGGTAGGATCACCGCGTTGCTCAATGTGGGAACGCATCTGCCGATCACCACCAGGGATCGTGTGTTTTTGCTCCGCCAACTGGCATTGATGCTCCGCAATGGTCTGACGATTTTCCAGGCACTGGATGTGTCATTGGATCAAAGCCGTAAGGTGCAGATGGTGCGAGTCATTCGCGAGATGTCCGAATGGATTCAGTCCGGTCACAGTCTCTCTTCGGCCCTCAAACAGCAACGTCGCATCTTCAGCGCCATCACTATCAGCCTCGTTGAAAGCGCTGAAGCAAGCGGTGAACTGGACCAGGCTCTAAGCCGGGCTGCCGAGAGCTTGGAACGCCGCCAGGAACTTCGTCGCCAATTGATTACCAGTCTCACCTACCCAACCGTCGTGGTGTTGACCTCCATCGCTGTGGCCACGTTCCTGGTCTGGAAAGTGATCCCCAAGTTCGCGGCCTTCCTGTCACGACGTGGAATCAAATTGCCCTGGTCCACCCAGCTACTCGTTGACTTCTCTGGGTATGTTGCGCGTTATGGCACCCCGATTGCCTTGGGGCTGCTACTGCTGGTCGCCATCGTCGTCGTGACATTCATGACGCCGCGGGGGCGCAAGGTCCTTGATGCGATCCTGTTAAAGATTCTGGTGGTAGGCCACTTGCTCCGCGTCGCCGAGATGGTGCGTTTCTGCCGCACCATGTCGATCCTGCTCTCCAGTGGCGTGACTTTGCTCGAGTCGCTTCAGATCACATCGAGGATGGCCACGAACCGCTCGTACCGCACCTGCTTCGAATCTGCTGCAACGCAGATTCTCGAAGGACGTGACCTGGCTTCCAGCATTCGCCATCCCGTCATCCCACATGCGGTCTCCCACATCGTTGCCGTGGGAGAGCAAACAGGTTCGCTGAGCGAAGTGCTGCAGGATCTCGGCCAGTTCTACGAGAAGGAAATGCAGGCCAGCATAAAGAAAATGGCTGCACTCGTTGAACCCGTAATGATCCTGATAATCGGAGGCATGGTGGGTTTCGTTTATTTCGCTTTCTTCCAAGCCGTTTTCCAGTTGGCTGCCGGCGGCCGATAAGAACAGGTACTCCCAGGACTATTTTTCCGGTGCGGCAGCCGCCGCCATACCATTGAGGATACAGATCCATGAAAATGCGAATCCCACATCTTGTGCTCACTTGCTTTGCAGTCCTGGCTGCCACCGCATTGATGGCTCAGAGTCAGGCCACCAAGA
>JAYZAT010000047.1:0-9924 GCA_036339555.1 Planctomycetota bacterium | reverse complement strand
CTTGCTCAAGAGGTCTCTGCATGAAGTCGGTCGCTCTCACAGCAGAATCCGAAAATCCATTGATTTTGGGCTCGTGACCCCCCTCCAGGCCCTTCTAAGTCAGGTTTCTAATGGGCTCTGTTGCAACCATGTCAGCGAATTGGGCCTCGTGCTCATCAGGGACCTTGAGGTGCTAGGCTGAACCCCCTTCCAGGAAGGAGGAGTCCCGATATGAATGTTGCCCGATTGTTCTGCTTGGCTCTGGTCACCACAGTATTCACGCCCGGCCTCCAGGCTGGCAATGAGATCGACACGGCCCGTGAGGCGGTCTACCCGGCCCTGGTGAATATCGCCGTCGTCGGTACCCAATACCAACAGGGCCGCCTTCGGCGATTCCCGGCTGCTGGCAGCGGGGTAATTGTCTCACCCGAAGGCCATGTACTCACGAATTATCACGTTGCCGGTGAAACCACTCGTATCACGTGCACGTTGCCCGACGGCCGAACCTTCGAAGCCCAACCAATCGTGCTGGATCCACTCACGGATCTGGCCGTTCTCCAGATGCAACTGGGTGAAGACGACGCCCCACTTCCCTACGCACACCTCGGTGATTCAGAAGCTCTGGAGGTCGGAGATGACGTTCTAGCCATGGGCAATCCCATGACACTCTCGAGTTCCATGACCCGTGGCATCGTCGCCAACCCTCACCGCGTCTTCACAAGCTTCACCGGCGCTGAAATGGAGGAAACCGACCTGGGCGGTGGACAACGCACAGGTATCTTCACACGTTGGATTCAGCATGACGCCCTCATCCTGGGTGGCAACAGTGGTGGCCCACTTGTGAACATGCAAGGTGAAGTCGTCGGGATTAATGACCGAGGCGGGAGTGGTATGAGCTTTGCGATTCCTTCGAATATCGCCAAAGACGTACTCGCCGAAGCCCTGGCTCATGGGGAGATTCGCCGTGGCTGGTTCGGCCTCTCATTCAAACCCGTCGACAAGATGGATGAAGAGACAGGCGCCCTAGTCACCTGGGTCGTTGAAGGCAGTCCGGCCTCGAAAGCAGGACTCCAGGCAGGTGACATCCTGACCCAAATCGATGACGAATCAGTCCAGGTCACAACCTTCGAGGAAATCCCACCCCTCTTGAAACAACTCGCTGACATCAAGCCTGGTGAGTCCGCCAGGTTGACCTGGCATCGATTGGTGCCCAATGCACAACCTGATGAGCTTGGTGTCTTTCGCAATCGCTACGCCATAACGGCCGAAGTCGCTGCCGTGCCCCTGGAGCAATATCTTGGCGACCAGTCGGTGATCGATCCGTGGGGCATCACCGTTCGGGACATCACGATCCAGATGGCGCTCTCACGAAAGTATCCCGATGCCGATGGAGTCATGGTGACCGGCGTACGCCCGGGTCGTCCCGGTGAAAAGGCGGAACCATCTATTCAACGAGGTGATGTCATTCTCGAGATCGATGGTGAGCCGATGCAAGACCTCGCGGAATTTGAGTCCGTTATGAAAGCTGTCTCGCCAGGAACCAGAAGCCTGGTCAGATTGCGACGTGGCGAGTCTGAAGTACTCACGGTTGTCGAGACCGTAACTGAGAGAACAAAGGGCACCAGCGGCGCGGAACTGGCCAAGGCATGGCTTGGAATCGAAACACAAGTACTGACTCGACCAGTCTCAAATTCACTGGGTCTGGAAGGCTTGAAAGGATTTCGAATCACACGGGTTTACCCCGATTTCGAAGCTGCCGCTGCAGGACTCGTGTCAGGTGACATCATCATGTCGGTGAATGGGTCTGCATTGCGGGCCTCTCGGACCCAGGATGCTTCAAAGTTGACCAGGCGAATTGAAGGATTGCCGGTGGGATCCACCGCTGAACTGACCATCCGTCGTGGCGAAGAGGAACTTGTGATGCCCGTAACGCTGGAGTCAACTCCTCCGGGTGCTGC
Organism: Planctomycetota bacterium; assembly: GCA_036339555.1. GTDB lineage: Bacteria > Planctomycetota > Phycisphaerae > Phycisphaerales > SM1A02 > UBA1668. The sequence continues at coordinate 7,987 of JAYZAT010000047.1, read as the reverse complement.
AGAGTCAGAAGAGGCCGAGAGTGAGGCACTTGAGTTTTCGGTTCGAGACCAGGTCTACATGGATGCGATCAAGAATCGCTGGAACCAGGACCTTCAGGGCGTCATCGTGACCTCGGTTGAAAATGGAGGCTGGGCCAGCTTGGCCGGACTCTCCAATGGAGATCTCATCATCTCTGTAAATGATGACCCTGTGACGGATGTCACGTCCTTTCAAGCAGCCATGGACCAACTCGCAATATCGCGCCCTTCCGTGGTCAAGGCCTTCGTCCATCGCGGCTACCGAACAACCTTCGTCTTCATGGAGCCAGATTGGCCCGAGGATGATGCTGGTGAGTTCGTAGACGCCGAATCCAACTGAAATCCCATATCGCATGCCCCGGTTACCCGGGCAGGAGACTCCATCATGATCGCGACAACCCTCACCATCACGGCAGCGTTAACCCTCGGCCTGCCGGCCCAGGATGCCCAGCAGCACGTTGACCATTCCGGCCACAGTCACGATGGCAGTGATCCGTTCGGAGTCTTCCTCGACCACACGTCCCCTGCCATCTGCACGGTCACGTTCATCCTCGAAGTCAGTGGTGGACAAATGGATCGCGAAGTACCTGTCACGACAACGGGAACCATCGTGACCTCTGACGGACTTGTGATGCTGTCATCGAGCTCCATGGAGATGGCCAACCGCATGCAACGGATGCGGCGTGGCCGTGGCCGAGGTGGCGAGGGTATGGACATGCAACTTGAGACCACCCCCACGGATATTCGCATCATGCTGGGTGGGCAGTTCGAGGAATACGACGCCGAATTGGTTGCCAAGGATTCCACGCTGGGACTCGCATTCCTGCAGGTCAAGGATGCAGAAGCCCTGTCTGGGATTCAACCGATTTCCTTTGCCAGGTCTCAGCAAATGCGAGTTGGTGAGGAGCTCCTTGGCATCAATCGCCTGGATGATGCCAACGACTACGCTGCATACATGGGTTGGACACGCCTGGCAGGCAAAGTCCAACAACCTCGCGTGATGTGGAAGGTATCCCCCGGCTTTAGCGCCCGTGGCTTGCCCCTCTTCAATCGCTATGGCCAGCCCGTCGGAGTGCTCAGTACACAAGCTTCGGAAGAGGCAGCCGCTGAACGTGGTGGCGGCGGATGGGGTGGAATGACCGGTGGCGGAGGCGGTGGCAACGACCAAGTCTTTCTCATCCCTGCTGAGGATGTCCAGAGCGTCATCGAGCAGGCCCGTAAGAAGGCCGCTGAATCCACGGGCAATGCCGAGACCACCCTGCCGGTCACAACCAACGAGCCGGAATGAATACGGTCTTCAAGTGATCCCAGGCCCCCACACAAGCATGAAACCTACACCTACAGGGTAAAAAGGGTCCCAAAGCCCTCTATTTAAGTGATTCTCAGAGATTTCCTGACAGGTCCCCCGGGGGGTGTTCGCAGCTCCGGGTGACAGATGGCTGTCCCAGTGCATGGATGTCATCAACCCACGAAACGGTACATTGCTGAGGAATAAACCACCATGAACCTCCAGACCACAACATGCATCCTGAGCGCCCTGGCCAGCCCAGTCTTTGCCGGTATGCAAACACCTGACCCTGTGAACATCACTCTTGACGCAAACTATTACACCATGGCTCCGGTCAGTGATGGCGGCGTGATCGCCATAGGCCAGATTAAAGATGAAAACGACGAATGGGACATTGTAGTCCGACGCGTGACCCCAGACATGTCAACGACATGGACCGTCACCTTTGGCGGCACTCGTTTGGATGACGACTACTTACTCGATGCTTCCCCGACACCCGATGGCGGTGCGACAGTCTTGTGTTGGATTCAGGACGGAGAACCAGGTTCGCTCGACAGAAAGTTGCTTGCCGCCAAGATCTCATCAGAAGGTGATGTCGAGTGGACAAAGGAACTCACCGACCACGGCCTGAATGGCTCATGGGACTCGGCTCATAAATCACGGCTGGTCACCGGACCCGATGGCCGGACATGCATCGTCGAGAACATCATCTACGAATCCATGCTGGTTCGATCACTCGATGCCCAAGGCAACCTCGAATGGGAGTCAACCGTCGATCTGCAAGAGTCAGGAACCGAGATGGCTCTGGATATCCAAATGAATGCTGCTGGCGAGGTCCTCATTGGAGGCCTGTGGAACGGCTCGCTTGGAGATGGCTCCGGTCACTTCTACGCCGCCTTGTCTCCCAAAGGCAACCAGACCTGGTCTCATGTTGTCGATCCCGATGGCCTGGGTCTCAGCGAAACATGCTTCATCAATGTTGACTCCGAAGGGAACTGGGTCACCGCTGGCACCCTGACGACTGAAAATTGGAAGCAGCAAGTCTATGCAGCCAAGTTCGCCCCAACCGGAACACTCGATTGGATGACGCAATACGCCAATGAAGATGGCATCTCGATCCTAGTCAGGGATGCTGCACTCAGCACGAATGACGAATTGGTCATCGGCGGTCTCGTCTGGACAAGCACTCGAGGCATGTTCGCGATGAAGCTTGATTCAGATGGCGACATCAAGTGGGCCAGGGAAGACATCCAGCCTCTTGGCAACAGCCATCACAGCACGCGAGGCGTCGCGATCCATGAAGATGGTCGAATTGAGTTGGTTGGCAGCTTCACGGGCACGAATGGCTCAGAGACCGATGGCATGCAGCTCACGGTCACGATGAGCTCGTATGGTGAAGTCACGCACACCACGACGTGGAATCCGGGCACGTTTGGCGACGTCAACCGAGACGTTGTGATCGATGCTCAGGACAAGGTGTATACCTGTGGGCTCGCCAATACAACGGGCACCAATTTCCAATACGACGGCACCATCATGCAGGTCAACAGTTGCCCCGCAGATGTCCAAGGTGACGGCGAGGTCACGGTCACGGACCTCCTCATGATCCTGGCAGCCTTTGGAACCGATCACCCCGGGGCTGATCTCAATAACGATGGCATCGTCGACGTTGCCGACGTCCTGATCATTCTTGGGAATTGGAACGGCTGTAACGGCTGAGTCGCTCCAAGAAACCCATCACTCCATGCGGCCCTGGCATGGGACTCCTGACGGGAGTCTCAAGCCGGGGCTGTTTCTTGAGCTCAACTGTCGCCGGATTCTTCCGGGAGTCGACCTGGTTCCCTTGATCCGGTGCCTTCGCGCTTGACCAGGTTGTCACCCAAGTCCACACGGGCCGCCTCGACCAGTTCCAACATCCTGGCCACCACCTCGGGATGCGCATGTTGCACATCGGTCGTCTCACCCGGATCGATCTCAACGTCATAGAGGGCCATCTCTTGCTTCATACCGTAGGTGTACTTGGTCGGCTTGCCACCGGTTCCACCTGGACGACCTTCCATGGATCGGTACTTGTGGGGAAGGTGCAGTTTCCAACGACCCCAACGGATCGCTTCCAGGTTATTGCGGCCGTAATAGAACAGGTACACCTCCTGGGGCGACGTGGCGCCAGGCGCACTGACCAGCACGGGCAATGCGTTGCGTCCATCGATGGGACGGCTTGGCAAGTCCGCACCCACCAGGCCTGCCACGGTCGGCAGAACATCGATCGTCATCCACATGGTGTCATTGACGTGATCGGCCTGGACCTGATCAGGCCAGCGAGCGATGCAAGGCACGCGAACCCCGCCATCGAAGGTCGTTCCCTTGGCTTCCCGAAGGTGGGCCGTGGTACCAGCATGATCGCCATAGTTGATCCAAGGGCCGTTGTCAGATGCGAAGATCACCAGCGTGTCATCCGCAAGACCTTCTTCATCGAGTGCTTCCAGGATCTGGCCCATCGACCAGTCAATCTCCTGCATGACGTCACCGTAGAAGCCCTGTTCACTGCTGCCCTTGAAACGTGGATCTGCACCGAGTGGAACATGGGGCTGCGGGTGCGGGACATAAAGAAAGAACGGCTCATCCGCATGGCGGTGGATGAAATCAACTGCGCCTTCGGTGAGTCGACGCGTGAGTACATCCTGGTCGTCATAGTCTTCCACGATCTCAATGGTTTCATCGCCCCGGATCAATGGCAGCTTCGGCCAGTTCTTGGGCGTTACCGGGTGACCTGGCCACATGTCATTGGAATAGGGAATGCCCAGGTACTCATCGAAGCCGTGGTGCACGGGCAAGAATTGCTTGTGATGCCCCAAGTGCCATTTGCCGAACATCCCAGTCGCGTATCCACGTGACTTGCACACCTCGGCCAGGGTTGTCTCATCTTCATGGATGCCATGCTTGGCAGAAGGCGCCAGGGCCCCGTGAATACCAAGTCGATTGGGATAGCACCCGGTCAAGAGCGCAGCCCGAGATGCCGAACACACCGGCTGGGCAACATAGAACTTCGTGAAACGCGTCCCCTCTTGTTCCAACCGAGCCAGGTGGGGCATGTCCCAACCCGTGGCACCCTGGGAGGGAAGATCTCCCCATCCCATGTCGTCGACAAACATGATGACGATGTTTGGTCCCGGACGTGCAGCATCCGCTGGTTGTCCGAGCCCGAGGCAAAACAACATGACAGTGAGATTGAACATCCACCCAGCCTACCCCGGGAACGAGGTCCCGGGGCGAGGATCAGCGTGTCCTGACCAGATCAGCACTGTGTCCGGTCGATGGCCTGGGGAGAGCTGGTCAGGCCGGGCTGAAACAATCAGCTGCAGAACCCCCAGTTCCCCAGGACAACCAGTATGTCATCGATGTTGGTATCTCCGTCACCGGTGACATCACCGTCGGCACCACCCCATCCATCAAGAATTGCCAACAGATCCGTGATGTCGACAACACCATCCTCGTTGGTATCACCTTCGCATTCGCACTCATCGGGTAGCTCATTCCCATTGTTGTCCTGACAACTTTCTGCCAGACAATTGTCGCCTGCGCCGTCCCAGGGACCCGCGACATTGTCCGGACTGTTGCCGCACAAGATGTCGTTATCCAGGCTGGGCCCAGTGCCACCGATCGTCCGGATGGCACCACCAGAAGCGCCCGATGTATTTCCCTTGATCGTTGTACCGGTGACAACCGGGCTGCTGTACCAGCAGTAGATGCCACCGCCATAGGTGTCAGCCGTGTTGCCATCGATCAGGCAGTTTTCCACGACGACCGGCGAGTTGTCGGAATAGATCGCACCGCCACTGCCCTGTCCACCGTTGTTCCCGGTAGCCTGGTTGCCCGTGAAGGTGCAACCCCGGTAGATCGCCGGCGAGTTGTAACTCGTCGCCAAACCGCCACCCAGGCTGTCAGCCATGTTGCCAGTGATCATGCAGGAATCAAAGACAGGAACGCTGTCTTCCTGACTATGTGCTGCACCACCACGCGTAGCCCAGTTGCCCTGGATATCAACATTGGTCAACACGGGCGAAGATCTGTAGATCCGAAGTCCACCACCTCGATTGGAGGCCGAATTCGTTCCGATGAGTCCGCCGGTGATCGACGTGTTGCTATCGAGAATGTAAAAACCGCCACCATAGGGTGAATCATTACCAGTGACCTCACAATCAGTCAGCGTGGGTTCACCGATTTCGATATACACACCGCCTCCGGATACTGAAGCTGAGCTGTCTCGGAAGGCGCAGTTGGTAATGGTCGGACTCGACAGACAGTACAACGCACCACCCTTCTCAGCCGACCCGTTGATACATTCAACAAGCTCAATGATGGTGTCCGAAGACTCGCCATTGTTGCAGACGATGCAGGGCCGCTGGCTCTCACCATCGATATAGATGATCCCCACCCGTTTGGGCTCGCCCTGCAGGTGAATGGCCTTGCCCTTCAGGTCGACCACCGGCACAGAAGCATCCCCGGAACCGGTATAGGTTCCCGCCCTGATCAGAACGGTATCGGTGTCGTTGGCCTCATCCACGGCTTCCTGGATCGTCAGATAATCGCCGTTTCCACTGGCATCCACGACGAGTGTCCGGGCACAGTAGTACCCAGGCTCATCGCAACCACCGAATACTGGCGGCGAGTAATCACCACCCCAGGCCATGCAGTCCACGTAGAAAAGCTGCATGCATTCCCCATCTACGCAGCAATTGCCTCGCATGCACGGTGCCCACTGGCATTCACCAGACATGATCCAGTAGCCATCGACCGAATCGCACTCATCCTGGGTGGTCCAGTCGTAGCACTCGCCATAGCCATACAGGCAACATGATCCGCGTTCGACGCATGGATCCCAATCTCCACAACTTGAATCTCCCGGATCTCCGCCTATTGAGACACAATAATCGGGCGTGTAGTCGTAACAGTAATTCGACGATCCAAAACAACAGGATACGACTGGACACGTCCACCATTCATCACACGTGGTCTCTGTTCCCTGGAAGAATCCGCCCAGCTCCAGGCATTCGAATTCGACCAGCTCCTCGCAACTGTTTTCGAAACAACAGCCGCCGGGTGGTCCGCACTCGACTTCATCGCAGGACAAGTTATAGCCGTAGGTATAGCCCCCCTGGCTTTCACAATCATCTTCAGCGAGATACTGACACTCGTACCCGAAGCAACAGGCGCTTTCGAGGTTGCTGCAGTCAAAATCATCACAGAGTGTGTCCGCTCCGAGGTAGTTGCCGTCGTTCAGCAGGCAAATGGGTTGAATCTGCTCGTAGCAAATGTCGTTGGAATAACAGCATGCACCCACGGCGCACTCGGATTCCTGGCATGTGGAAGCTGGACCATACCAAGTGCCATTCAGACCATTGCAGGCGCTCTCGCTGAAATTGTCCACGCATAAGGACCAATCGACCAAGCAGCAAGCGCCCTCGGGAACACCGCAGGGGTACTCATCATCACAATCGATCAAGTGATACCAGAAGCCGCCCTGATCCTCACATGAGGACTCCGTGATATCAGGTATGCATTCATAATCTTCGAGACAGCAGCTCGCGATGCAGTCTAGGCCTACATAGTTGAGACCCTTGTCTACCCAATCGCCCTGAATCTGGGGCATGGTATTGCCACAGACATTGCATCCATTCAAAATCGTAATACCCTCGTTCTGGTTGTAGATGCCACCGCCACCGTTGAAGTCACTGCCATTGATAAACAACGCAGAGTTTCCAATCAAGATGCAATTCGTCAATGTCTGAACGCTCGAACCGTCGTTATAGATGGCGCCGCCGTAATCCGAAGCATCATTGTTCCGGAAATTACAGTTAGTGAATCTAGGGTTACTGCCTGTATTACGGATGGCTCCACCATGGTCGTTACAGTAGTTGTTTTCAAACGTGCAATTGGTGAAAACCGCCGAACCATCCATGTTTGTCACTGCTCCTCCATATGCAACAGAGGTATTGCCCTCAAAGGTGCAGGCGGTCATAGTTGGGTTTCCATAGTTGATGATCGCCCCACCCGACCATCCACCCTCATTGTTTATAAAGGAGCAACGAAGCAAGTATGCATTGCCGTCATAGTTGCTGACTCCAGCGCCATTGAAGGAAGAGTTCTCCTCGAAGAGGCAATCGGTAATTGACGGGCTGCTGTTGTTGTTGCTGATCCCGCCACCAAAATTGAGCGCCGAGTTATATCGAAAAACACAATTCAACACCGTTGGACTACTGTCAAGGTTCAAGAGGCCACCACCTCGTTCCTCATCAGTATCGACAGTGCCATCCTGATCGAAGTCAAACCAAGGCGCTTCGCCGTTGGTGATCGTAAAACCATCGATGGTGGTAGCCACCACCTCTCCATTGATGCATGCGATACCACGACGTGCATTCTCGCCATCGATGATCGTGACCTCGGGACCATCGCTGGAACGCAGCGTGACCACCCTGCCTTTCATGTCAACGACATGGCCATCCTGGGTGGAGGTATAGGTCCCGGGCCCGACAACGATTTCATCCCCCTCACTGGAGGCATCCACGGCCTCCTGGATACTGGCGTAATCGCCGGGCACGTTGATCGTGGCCCCGTACAGGTTCCCGGACAACAGACCGCATACTGCAGCGGCTGACAACAACACCCACATCGTTTTCATGT
>JAYZAT010000046.1:0-7341 GCA_036339555.1 Planctomycetota bacterium | reverse complement strand
GGTTGTAGTCCAGCCGCGTCTTTATCGAGTTTCTGTCACAACCTGCCAACGCATATCGATGGATGGGCCTGGCAGGATCTTGGTGGCAACTGCTTTGCCGATACCTGTACAGATATCAATGGAGATGGGCTACCCGACGAGTGCCAGTGCTTGCCGGATATCGATGGTGATGGGGCGGTGACCATTGATGACATCCTGGCCCTGCTCTCCAAGTGGGGTTGTACGAATTGCCCCGATGAGGACCTGAATGCAGACGGCATCGTTGATATCGATGACCTGCTGGCGATCATGGCCAACTGGGGGAACTGCCCCGTGTAATCACGGTAGGATTTCCTCAGGAGTATCGCATCGTGATTCTTTGCAGATCTTGCAGCCTGGTCATGTTGATCACAGCCCTGGTGTTTTTGCCTGCCAGCGATGCAGCCAGTGCCGCACTGGATGACAGCGTAGCCCAGGAGAACTCATCGGAATCACCCCCTCAACGGATCTTGGAGAAGCCGGTCACAGTCTCAGTTCGGCTGAAGAATGAGAAGTCGCCGGTCCGAGTCAAGATCGAGCGGTGGAATCGAGATGGGTTTATTGCTGACTCTGGAACCTACCAGTGGGATGCCCTGGAACTGGAATCTCTTCGCACGGTGTTCCGGCGTGTCATGGATCGCAAGTCTGCCAGCGACTGCATTCTCTTAGGAGAGTTGCTGCTGCGACAGAATGATCCGGCTGCGACACGGCAAGCCGATATCCAATTCAATCGGGCAATGGCGATCGATCCAGACACAGCTACCGAGATTGAGCAGGTTCGAACGCGAGTTGCGAGTTATCTGGCGAAGGCAGATGAAGTCCAGCGGATGCAATCGGTGGAATCGTTGGGATGGCAATTGCCTGAGGGTGTGGAGTGGACGACCACGGCCTGGCCCGTTCTCAACGACGCTCAGCAAGCCGAGGCGGTCACTCGCATGAAGCGGGATATCGATGCCTGGCTGACCAAGGCCGGTTATCCCGATGTGGTTCCGATCGAAACCGAGTACTTCCTGTTCTATTCTGATTTGTCGCGTCGAGATACGGTTGAAATTGCGCGCAACCTGGACAGCATGTACGAGCGGGTTATCAGCATGCTGCAGCTTCCCGATGGAATCAATCTCTTCTGGGGGAAGTGTGGCATCCTGGTCTGCCGGGACTATGACCGTTTTATGGAAATCGAAAACCTGGCGTTCAACAACAATCGACCGGCTGGCGGTTACTTCCATGCCATTGGGCCCCGAAGTTTCGTGAACATCTATCGAGACCATCCTGGTTTCTATGAGACCATGGTGCACGAGACGGTCCATGCGATCATGCATCGGTTCCTGTCCCCGGTGTCCTTGCCGACCTGGGCCAACGAGGGATTCGCCGAGTACATCGCTGCCAATTCCTTTCGAGGTGCCAAGACGGATCGTTGGCATCGATCGGATGGGATCAACTACATCCGGCAGCGGGGCAGTGTTTTGGACGTCATGCGGATGAACTACGCCGATGGCAGTTGGGCGGGTCCCGATGACATCGGCTACGCGGTGAGTTATCTCATGGTGGAGCTCATGATTCGCCAAAACGAAAGAGGGTTCGTCGACTGGGTTCGTGCGGTCAAGGCGGGCAAGCCCTGGGAGCAGGCCCTGGCGGATCAATTCGGATCCGATCCGGCAACCACGGCTCGCATCGTTGAGCAGTGGTATCGAAAGAACAACTGAGCGTGTGATCTTGTGATTGTTTCAGCAAAGAAACAGCCCCGACAGGGTCTCTGCCGGGGCTGCGGTGGGTTATGTGAAACGTGATTTAGTAAGCGGAGGCTATGGCGTGCAGGAATCGCCCCAACCCTCGATCGTGAGCAGCAGGTCATCGATGTCGGTGGCTCCATTGCCATTCAAGTCATGGTGGCAGAGGCCATGATGGTTTTTCCTGAGCAGACGGACGTCTTCCAGAGAATGCACCATGTCATAGTTCATGTCTGTAAGACCATTAAAGTGGCAAGCATCTTGGGTCGCCGATGTCGCGTCAGGGTTCACCAAATGGGGATTTTCTATTTGTTGAGAAACGGGTATGAAGGTTCTGCCATCATGAGTGTTGCCACAAATATATGATTTATCCTTCAGATAGATTTTTCCACCAGTGTTGATTACGCCTGGGTAACTTGGACCCTCGTTACCGGCGATATACGATCCGTATAAAGTCAGGACTCCGGAGTCCATCTCAACACCTGTTGTGCCAATATTGTTGTACACATCGCAGTTTTCCAAGGTTACCGTGGAATTATCCGTCACGTAAATTCCAACTGTGGAGCCTGTAACTCCAATTTGGGAGAGCGTTATATTGGGACCATTCGCCAATCCGCCAGGCCCTGTATTGACGCCCGCGATACTGGCAGGCGGATACACTCCCGGTCCATGAGTCCAGGTCGGACCTATAATTGTGAGATTGGCAAACGCAATACCACCAACAGAGAATCCAGCGTAGTCCCCAGCAGTAGTCAAGGTAATCGTGTCAGCATTGTGTGGATTGTTAGCGGCTTGGTTGACCGCGGCTTGGATCGTTGGATAGTTTGTTGCACCTGTGCTGGCCAATGTAATCCCAGCTGAAGCTGTCCCAGCAGCCAGCAGCAGACCAGCTGCGGCAGTCATAGCAATCATCTTGTTCATGGTTCTCCCTCCCATCAAGTATGTGTTTGGAACCGCCTCCATCATGGCGGGTTTTCGGCCAGGGTCAACCTAAAACAGGCCCATATCCACCCCTATGAGCCTGTTTGCGGCTGCTGATCTCATATTTGCCTTGCGATCACTTCAGTTGAAGTCTGCCAGGATGCTCCGGGTGTTGTTCTTACTTATTCGCATATATCGCCAAAGTGGACCAGGAAGATCGAGAAGTCGCCTAAGCCGACCGTGCCGTTCAGTCGCAGGTCTCGCCGTAGTGACTCAACAGGATGAGTACATCGTCGGCGTCGACAAGCCCGTCGTTATCAAAGTCGGCGTTCGGATCCGGCGTATCCCAGGCTGAGATGACGTAGAGCACGTCATTGACATCGACGTATCCGTCGCCAGTGGCATCGCCCGGGCAATCCGGACAGGACTCCAGGATTTCATTGCTGCCCTGATCGGTCCAGTCTCCATTCACCTGGTCGGGTGAATTCCCGCACAGAAGTGTTCCGGACACCGAGGGATTCCCGCCACTGACACTGAACAGGCCGCCGCCATTGGTTGCCGTGTTGGTACTCACTTCACAATCAGTGACCTGTCCCGTTGCATCGAGGCTGAAGGAAAGGCCGCCGCCATTGGTTGAGCTGTTGCCCAGGATGAGGCAACCAGTCAGAACGGGTTGGCAACTGGCCCCCGTATTCGACATGCCACCGCCGGCCCCACCTGTCGTGTTAGATTCCAGCACACAATCGATGAGCATCGGGCTACTTTCGGTGTTGGCGATGGCACCACCAGACGAGAATGGAGAGATTGCCTGGTTGTTTCTGAAGAGGCAGTTGGTCAACTGAGGATTGCTGTTGTCCCGGTTGTACATGCCACCGCCAAAGGCAAACTGGCTGCTTGACACTTGGTTGTTGGTGAACGTGCAGTTGACAAGCACAGGATCACAATTCAGAAGACTGTAGAACCCGCCGCCGTCGATGTCGGCCTGGTTGGAATCAAACCAACAATCCTGGAAGTGGGGGTTGCAGTTATTGATGCAATAGACGCCGCCACCACGAGCGGATGAGTTGCCTTCGATCCCACAGTTCTCGAATCGTGGACTACTTCCATTCGATAAGAACAGTCCACCGCCGGTGTTCGAGTCCCCGTTCGTGATCACCAGATTGCGGAAGATAGTTGAGGTGTCTTCGCCACTTTGGCAGATCAATACGGCATCAGCTTGCTGGCCATCGATGGTGACAGCAGGGGATCCGTCGATGTTTGTGGCGCCCTCGATCGTAATCGCCAGGCCACTGGGGTCGATGCCGAACTCCGGGTAACTACCCGTTGCAATGGCGATGGTGTCACCGTCAACGGCCGCTTGGATTGCCGATTGAATCGTCAGGTATTCACCAGGCACATCCAGCACATCGGCTGATGCATGAGAGATGAGTAAGAAGCTGGCTATCAGAATCGTCAGGTACTTCATGGCGTCTTCCAGGTCAGATTCCCCATTGTTGTGGGGCGCGTCACGGAGATCAATGGGTGACATTGGAATCAAATAGAAAGCGAGTCATACCTTGACTTGTGGTTTCTCGGCCAGGTAGTCGTTCAAGCCCCCGGGTTGCCATACATTTGCAGGACTTCAAGAAGGTCATCAACATCTACCTCGCCGTTGCCATCAAGATCCGCCGGGCAGTCCACAGGGAGGCTTGGGCAGTCGCTCCAGGCATCCAGCATCCAGAGAAGATCGTCATTATTGACGATGCCGTTGCCATCCAGATCAGCGGTCCGTCCCAATGCCAAGAGGTCCGGGATTCGTTGCAGCATCATTGCAGCAGCGATCGCATGGCTTCCATATTCGTCATAACCATGTCCTGCATCGAAATACTCAACAGTGCCCGGAACCCCTGCATTGGTCAACGCGTCATGCAAAAATTGTGTCTGTTGCCAGGGATGATATGGATCCAGAAGGCCATGCACGAGGTGTTGAGGCGGATCCGAGGAATCCACCCAGGTGAGCGGGGAAGCCTCAAGATAAAGCGGCGCAGTCTGTTCGTTGTAATGCGCTCCAAGGAACCAGGCTAAGGGGCCGCTGCTTCCCATGTCGCGTGCTTGCTGCTCAAGATCCGACAGGCCCCAGAAGGGGATGCCGGCATGGATGCGATAGCCGCCTGGGGGTGGGGTGAGTGGTTCAAAGACGTTCACGTTCTCGGTGGTAGCAAGCAGTTCAGACAGGTACCCGCCGACCGATGGTCCGCAGGCAATGATGGTCGAGGAGAGATTCCAGGCTTGGCCCTCGGTCCGGATCCATCGCACGATGGCCTTCACATCGTGAACAGCCTGCGGGTAGGCGGCCGCTTCCGGTGTGGCCAGGGTGTAATTTCCTGACACGACGGCGTAACCCGCATCAGCCAAGATGTGGTGGAGAACATTGTCATCAGTTTTATCCCCGGAAATCCAGGCTCCGCCATGCAGAAAAAGAATGGTCGGAGTGCCTGGCAGGAGACCCATGCTGGGAAAGTGGAGATCCAATTCGGGTGAATCGCTCCCAGGGGAGTCATAGGCGATGTCAGAGATCGTTTCGACAGCTGAGGCACCACTCGCCAAGAGCAACAGAAGGCAGCAGGCTCTAATCAAGGGTCTCAATGAAGGTGCTCCCCAGCAGAAATCCATCATGGCATGTTCAACCCGATGTATCAATGGGCTGGTGGACATGGCACGATCTGTGGGTCAGAGGCCCGGACGGATTGGAGGTCCACATGAGATACACTGGAATGACACAGCCGTCAGACGTATTTGAGTCCATCCTATGAAAGCACTTCAGGTCATCATCTCGTCCTATATGCGGGCACCGCACCAGGTGATCCGCAATATTCGTTGGCGTCGAGCGAAGACGATCAGTGACCACAAGATCATATTTGTGGTTGGGTCACCCAGGAGTGGGACGACCCTGATGGAGCGTGTCCTTCATGCTCATAGCCAGCTCTTTAGTGCTCAGAGGGAGACAGGGCTTCTCTCGCCACGCAACATCTTTTCTCGAAATCATTTCGGCCTCTCCACGGAGGACAACCAGGCGCTCTTCGCTCAATCGCGTGACGTCGTCGATTTTTTTACGAACGCGGCGAAACTGATGGAATCACGCAACGGTGGCCAAACCCTGATTGAGAAGACCCCGCAACATATTCTTCGGATCGAATTCCTGGTCCAACATTTTCCTCAAGCACGATTCATCCACATTGTCCGTGATGGACGTGATGCGTACTGCTCGTCCAGGAAACATCCCAACGTCAGATTGAATTCATCGGCTGCTTATGCGAAGTATTGGAAGCGGTGTATTGATGCTGGTTTGGCGGTGCGAGACAATCCTATCGTTCACACGATTCGCTACGAGGATTTTACGACGGATCCTGCCAAACACCTCGGCGCAGTCATGACGTTTCTCGGGCATGATCTGGAATCTATACAAATTGATGCGACAGCGGTGAAGGCCGATGAACGCGCTTCTTTCGAACGGCACAAGCGACTGGCTGCTCCGATTTCGAATGCCACGGTGGGACGCTGGCGTAATGAAATGACGGCTTCTGAAGTTCAAGACTTCCAGGCTATTGCAGGTGATGAACTCCGGGCCTTCCAGTACGACATCGACTGAAGAATGTCTTAGGCTTATCTGATATCAACCACCAGGAAGCTCAGGCCTTGTTCATGCTCATGAAATACTTGATCGGAATCGAGACCGTGTAGTGCAGCCCCTCGGGCTTGAAGTCCAGATCAGCGGTGCCTGCAATTTCGTATGGAATTAATTCTTCAAGCACCTTGGTTCCGAATCCCTGTCGTATTTTCCCGGTAGGTGCCTTGCCACGGGTCTCGATCCATTTGAACTCGATACGTTCATCATCCCTGAATTGGTCGAGGATCTGCCAGGTGATCTCGATGAAACCATCGAGCCGAGATAAAGCCCCATGCTTCGTGGAGTTTGTTGCCAACTCATTGACGACCAGCGAGAGGCACATGGCTGCTTTAGATCGGACAAAGATGCCTGGACCGGACATCTGCAGGCAATCTTGGTTTGAAATATAGGGGCCGGTGCACTGGGTTACGAGTTCAAACAGTGGCAGTCCAAACTGTTCCCGGTCACCTAGCAGTTCATGTACCCCTGACAAGCTCGCGACTCGTGAGGCGAGATTATCGATGAGATCGCGATCGGTGCTCGCTTGCGTGGCGGTTTGTTGGCAGAGTGCCACGATTTGCGCAAGCATGTTCTTGACCCGATGATCAAGCTCATGCCGAAGCAGCACTTCCTTCTGATGTGATTGTTGCAGGCTGGCCGTCATGTCATTGATGGCATGACCTAACTTGACGTATTCACTGGTAGTTCCGAGGTTGACCCGGGTCTCGAGATCGCCTTGGCCGATGCGTTTCAAGGCTTTGATGAGTTTCAATAAGGGGTCGAGCAGCCATCGAAACGTAGCCCAGGCGAAAATCACAACAATCACGACGACTGCCAGGCTCAGGATCAGGCTTCGATAAAAATGATCTTCAATTTCCAGGAGGAAATCTGACTCGGGAATGATGGTACCGAGCCGCCAATCCAATCCAACATCGATGCCAGCCGGAGAGAGGCGCATGAAGTGTGGCTCATCATCGAGTTCAATGGTTGCGTTGTAATTCTGACTGGCTATTTCCTGTTCAATGGCTT
>JAYZAT010000045.1:0-7993 GCA_036339555.1 Planctomycetota bacterium | reverse complement strand
CATACCCATATTGTATCCCAGCCGGACGAAAGAGACCGTCACCAGCCCTTGTGAAGTTCTGATCCAGGGTAGTACCACGCCAGAATCTCGCGAAACGACTTCCCATTCGAGCCGAGTTCCTGTGCGCCGTACTGGCACAATCCAACACCGTGACCAAAGCCATGTCCCTGCATCTGGACACGCCCCCGATGCACGGTTCCCGTGGCCCAACCGGACCAGAGTGACTTGGGCCGTGTTCTTGGAGAGCCCGAACCCTCGAAACCGGTTGCTTCCAGGAACTCCTGCAGCGTCAACTTGGCGCTCCGACCACCGCGATCCGTGATGCGAAGCACCATTGGACGTCCGTGACGGTTTCGTTCATGCACAGTGATGGACTCGATCGACGTCAACCGCCCAAGGGTGTGGTTGGAACGGTGTTTCGACCATGCATCCAGTCGACGGTGGAGTGAACGAGCTGATCGATCAATCGTCCAGTCATAGAGTGGAGAGTTCGTGCAAGGGTCCCTGCCATCATGACCCTCCAGCGGCGGCACATTATTCACTGGAGAGGAGCTGATCTGGTTGACCGCAATCGCCGCTAGGCCTCCACAGCAGCTGCTGTAGTAGCCGGGCACGAGTTGGTTGTTCCACGCCAGCACCATGCCTTGTGTCATGGCCTGCGCCTCGTGGGCTGTTCGGTTGTCCGTCACCCCGACGTACGCCTGGGAAGTAGGTGAGGCAACCACGTCCCAGTCGCTTCGAGTCCGCATCTGGACCTCCATGCATGCAAAACTCCGGGCCGCTACGGCCTGCGCGGCGTAGCAAGAGAAGCTCCACCCTGCATAGAGTTCCCCTGCAAGCACACCTGGGATGTACTCCTCCATCTGGATATGCTCGATGAGATGCCATGTGTCCGACGAGGCGACGCAGTGCAGTTCGCCGGCAAATCGGTGCTCGCCACTGCCGACAACCACGGGGTCACTGCAACGAAACCGGAGTCGATCGCCGGTTCTTCGCACCCGAACACCACCCTGTGCTGTATCGATGACCCAGTGCTCATCATGTCGGGAGATGTGAATGGGCCCATTGATTCGTTCAGCCGATCCCGTCCCATCAGCAACCTCGAGAACGACGCCCTCCTGCCCAATGGTCACTGGTTCGCCACCACTGCGTCTTGATTCAAGTCGGACGCGGACCACCGGCTCGTCACCCGGCAGAATGAGCAAGGGGCCGGATTCCACAGGAATCGGATCTCCCATCGTCTCGGACTGCGGCTTGATTGCGCTTGGGGTTTCGTCCCCGCAGGACATGAGGCATGTGAACACCAGGGCTCCAAAGAGCCTCGATGACCATGTTGCCGTCGGGTGCACGGGCACGTCAGTCGAGCATGCGGAGGGTCAAGCCGAAGGACGCGAGCTTGTCCTTGACCTCGTCAAGGCTCGTCGCGCCGAAGTTCTTGACACCCATGAGCTCAGCCTCGGTCCGAGTCGCCAGATCACCGACCGTCTGGACACCAAGCAGCTGCAGCGCCTTGCGGGCACGGACAGAGAGGTCCAGTTGCGACATCGACTTGTTGAGCACACTCTCGGATGCGACGCCCTTGAGTTGATCGAGGATCTCCTCGCGGACGCGGCTGTACTGGTGCTCGATGTTCTGTCCAAGGCGGAGCCCCTTCATGGACAGCATCTTCTTGATCTCAACAAGGGAGGTCTCGCCGAAGTTCTTGTAGCTAAGCAGTTCAGCCTCGGAAACCTTCAACAAGTCGCCGAGTGTCCGAATCTGCATCTTCTTGAGACAGTTGCGAGCACGAACGGAAAGTTCGAAGTCTGTGACAGGCGTATCGAGCATCGCATTCCGCTTGGCGACATCGCGGGCCTGTTCCTCGTCGTAGTACATGTCGCGAGACGCCTGGATGTCCTTCATGAACAACAATGCGCGCTGGTGGTTCGGCTTGGTGTCGAGCACCTGCCTCACACACTTCTCAGCCCGGACGATGTCACCGCGGTCCTCGAAGATCACGGAAAGGTTGAGGAGTGCATTGATGTGTGGGCGATCCAGTGTGGTCAGCTGGCTGTAATACTCAACAGCCTCATCCTCCTCGCCTGCGAGATCAAGCAGGTAGGCGAGTCGAAAGATTAGGTCTGCGCTGCCGTTGCTCGCCACTCCCTTTTGGAGCAGTTCGATGGCCCCCTCGCGGTCCCCATTGGAGTCCATCGTGGTGGCCTGCTGCAGCAGTCCAGCCGCCTCCTGCGGATTGCCGCTGGGGGCCTCGCCGCCGATCATCGTGTCAAGAACGTCACCTGCATATGCCGCCACTGGGAGTCTCCTGTCTGGAACCCGGTTTCGAGCCGTGCAGTGTACCGAGGCCCTGATCCGGGCTCAATCCCCGAAGGACCCCGACCGCCCTGAGGGCCTGAAATCGTAGAATCAACTGTGATGAAGGCCCTCATGGCAACCCGGTTCCCCGCACGAGAGGTGTTCTGCTCAATCAGCACCATGTTGGTGTCGCTCGGCTGCCAGGCGCCGACACCACCCCAAATGTCGTTTGATGAGGTCCGAACATCCGTGTCCATTGAACATCATGGCGGTGAAACGATGTCCTGGGACGAACTGATCGAGCACCTGGACAACGCCGATGTTGTTGTGCTTGGTGAACTCCATGATGACCACACAGGACATCTCGTTCAGCGCGCAGTGGTCGAGGATGTGTCGGCACGGCGACCAGGCACGGTGCTCGCGATGGAGATGCTGGAACGTGATGAACAACCGGTGCTCGATGATTACCGCGAGGGTGTGATCTCGGCCGACACGTTCACGAAGTTGACCTTCTCGGAGTCCTGGGCCGGCCAGGGAAGCTGGGATGCGTGGTACCTCCCCATCATCGACGCGGCCCATGAACACGATGCGGTGGTGATCGCCGCCAACGCTCCTCGTCGCTACGTGACACTCGCACGGACGGATGGGTTTGAACGACTAAAGCAATTGCCAGATGATCGGCGGCGGTTCGTCGAATGGCCCGATCCCCCACTTGAGGGCGCATACCGGGACCGGTTCATGAAACTCATGTCGGATGGGGGTGAACACGAAATCGATGCCGAGGTAGCCGATGCCTTCTTCCGTGCGCAGCAGACTTGGGATGCAACAATGGCCGGGTCGGTCGCAGCTCATCGCCCAGCGGAGGGCGGGGCGTCGATTCTCATGCTCGGACGGTTCCACAGCGACCACGAAGGGGGAACCGTCGTACTGCTCCGGCGACTGCTTCCGGATGCGGAAATTGTGGTGATCAGTGTCGGGCCCCCCGACGAGGATGTGGAGGGGCCGCCGGCGGATCTCATGATCCGGGATGCCCGGACATTCGAATGAACGGGTATCAGTCGGTCGACGTGGCACGAGCAAGCCGGTCGAGCACCGCACACCACGCTGATCCGTCACCGGGATGCACGACGAGAATCCGATCAACACCCAGTGCATCTGCACGGCGCATCGCCGAATACAACCCCTCGGCGTAGCCGACTGGGTCGGGTGGAAGTTCGATGAGGTGCTCCACACCATCAAGCCCCGTGGTCGCAATCACCACAAACCGATCGGTCGAAGAATCCATGGCCGAACAAAGTTCCCGGTCGTCAATGAGGTGTATCGGGGTGGTGGTTGCGTAATGCCGGCTTCTGGTTCCAGGTGAAGCCTCCTGATCGGAGACTCTGGATGCATCAACATCGCCGATGACGTTGTTCAGCATGGCCTCGGTGATCGAGCCGGGCCGGAGGATGCGGGCTGGGTTCCGGGTGAGATCGACGACCGTAGATTCAATACCGAGTTCACATGGCCCCCCATCGATGATGAGTAGTTCCTCGTTGGTGTCGGAAAGATCTTCGACGACATGCTGGGCCGTGGTCGGTGAGACGGAGCCGCTTTGGTTGGCGGATGGAGCGGAGATGGGTCCACCGAATGCAGTCAACAACGCTCGGGCAGCGGGATGACTGGGGCAGCGGACGGCGATTGTGTCCCGACCACCCGACGCGGTGGCGGGCACGGTGTCAGATCGACCAAGCACCATGGTCAAGGGCCCCGGCCAGAACGCGTCGGCAAGCCGATCACATCGCGTATCCCATCCAGTGGTGATCGAGCGTGCGCCGTCGGGGTCGAGTACATGCGCAATCAGCGGATTGTCGCGGGGGCGTCCCTTGATGCGGTAGATGGTGTTGAGAGCATCGTCATCCTGGGTGCTTCCAGCCAACCCATAGACAGTCTCAGTCGGCATGACCACGACGCCGCCGCCCGCAAGGCACGAAACTGCCTCGTTGAGGGTTTGTTCATCAGGAGCCGCGCACCGGATGCTCATTGTGATGTCGGTTCAACCACCGGTCCCCAGTAGGAGTTCTCGTCAAGCTGTTGGATGCCGATCTGGTGCATATCCAGAACCGTTCCCATTGCCTGATGTAGTTCCACCACCGAGATGTTGAAGCTGGAGATAGCCTGGAACTCATCACTTCGCGCGGTGGCGAGTGACGCCTGGGCGGAAAAGATCAGGTTCAGGAAGGTCGGGGTGAGGCTGGCCAACGTCTCACGCTCAACCTCGAGCGCCCGCAGATATTCTGCTGTTGCAAGACGGGCCACCCGGGTTGCATTGATGTACTCGGCGTTGTCGATCACCTCACGCATCGTGGTCTTGACGTCGAGCACAGCCTGCTGGATCGCGGATCGATAGGCCACCATCGCCGCGGACCGTTCGAGCCGGGACTCTCTCCAGGCCGCCTCTGCAGCACGGTTCCCAAGGGGGTATTGGAAGGTGAGCCCCAACACGTAGGAGATGAAGTCCCCATCGAACATCCTGTCATAGCTCTCCTGGGTCTCCGAGGACATGCCGGTCGTACTGACCTGGGCCTGGAGATCAAGCTCCGGCAATCTGGCGTTGTCCGCCACAACCTCGTCGATTCGGGCGATGTCGATTTGGAAGAGCGCCTTGCGGACATCGGGCCGCATCGCAACGGCGGTCAGCAGCGTCGACCGGAGGTCGAGTGAAACCGGGGTATGGACCATCTCGTCGATCGGGGCGAGGACGGCTTCGCCCGAAAGTGGATACCCAGGGTCGTTGATCAGCACCTTGAGTGTGTCGGATGCCTCTTTGACGGTTTGCTGAAATGAAATCACGTCGGCAACACGCTGTTCCACGGTCGACACGGCCTGCGCCCAGTCCGCAAGGCTTGCATCATAATTGCGGCGAAGATCAATCAGATCTCTGAGTTCAACAGCTGCATCGATCAACCACAACTGAATACCCAACGCCCGCCAGGCGTAGGCGAGATTCCAGTAGGCGACCTCGGTGTTCGTGATCGTGTCGATCAGGTTCTGTCGCAGCGTCTCGATGGCTTCTTGTTCGAGCTTCCTGGCGATGTAGACCTGTGCCAGATTCACCTTCTGGCCAAATCCCCTGAGGATCGGCTGGGAGTAGTCGAGGGTTAAGGACGGCTGCCAGTACGGGTTTGGTGAATAGGACACCCCGTCATCACCCCGGACATTGCTCCGGATCAGATCGGTCGAAACCTGCATCGAACCGCCGGAAGTCAACTGCTTGCCAAGGCTGACCTCGGCATCATTGGTTCTGATGTCCGCGAGCGACGGATCGATCGGTTCTGGTTCCAGTGCGGGGACGAAGACATTCTGATTCGGACTTCTGGTGCGTGTGAAGGTGTATCCAGCGCCGAGCACGATGTCGAAGACCGCTTCAGCCTGGATCACTTGTTCGCGCTGTATCGCGGGCTGCAGCCGCGCGTTCTGGAGCTGCAGGTTGTTCAACAAGGCCATGCGGACACAGGCCTGAAGCTCGATCGGACGCTGTCCCTGTGGATCACCGTTGAGGTTAATGCCCAGGTCGTAGTCCAGATCTGAACCCGGGGGGATCGGAACCAGTTCCTCGAGTTCGTCCATCCTGTGGACGAGCGCCTCCTCGACTGCGGAGGGTGGAGGTGTTGTACCAACCTCAGTCTCCCACCCATCGACCTCGTTCAGCTCCCGCTCGATCACCCGGGTGATCCCTGGATCCAGCACCGGCCCGGCATCAGGACTGTCTAGGGGCGAGCCACAGCCTGTGACCAGCACCGACAACATGCAGAAACAGGAAACGGCTCGGAACATGGGACCTCCTGGAAGGGCCAACACACTACCACGGCCGGGCTTCCATTGCCCCCTGAACCAACGGCTGATGAATGTTGAGGGTGTGCCTGGGTGTGGAAAATAGGCTTGAAACTTGCCTTGAAACCACCATCTGGATACTCTCGATGTCGAGCGGTCCGCATGAAGCGACTTGAATCCGCTCGACGAGAGACCAGTGGCACAAGGAGGTCCCCCATGGTTCGTCGCATCAATTCATCAATTACCAAACTCTCCCTGCTCGCCGGCATGGTGATTGCCGCATCAGCTGGCGCCGAGCCAACCTGGTATGTGGTTACGGGGGCGGATATCCAGGTTCGGTGTGGTGCTGATTCCAGCTACTACGCATTTGCGACCGCTCAGGAGGGGGACCTCGTCGCCGTCAACGGTGAGAAGTACAACTACGCCCGTGTCCAGACGATCGGATCAGTATTTGAAAGTGCTTATGGTTATGTGAAGTATCCCACCGAGGAACAGGGTCGCTTTGAGGTCGCTGAAGATGGTCGCACCGCGACCACCATGGGTGCAACCCCGGTTCTGGCCCCGAATCTGAATACGAACGATCTTGCCCACTCATGGAGACAACTGTGCATCCTGCCTGGTGGTGAAACACTTCGGGTTCTGGAAACCTGGACCATTGAACAGGATGGGCTGCATGCGGTTCCACACACCGTGCACCGTGTTTCACTTCCTCCGGTCGCCGAGGGGTGGGTGAATATGGCAGACCTCCGACCCGCCGCGTCCACCGAGACAGAAACCATCAATGAGCAACCCCCCGCCACCGAAGAATCGATTGTGGTTGAAGAGGATGTGGTGATAAATGGGATTGTGGATGAGCAGAATGAGGTTGAGCCATCCACGATGGTGGATTCGGGAGACGTGCAGTTAACGTTTGTAGAGCTTGCGCAACCGACACTTCTCATGCAGTGGGTGGAGGTTGAACAGGAAGAGGCTGCCGCAGAGGAGTCTGTCGAAATCGTTGTTGAGGATCGCACATTCCTGATGATGATCGAGGAGGCGTATGAGGGTGTCGTCCTGTCTGATCTGGATGATGAGGAGCTGGCCTGCCTTCGGGATGACTTCATCCTCGCTGGTGAAGAGGAGGAGGACCCCATTCGGGCCCGCTACGCCCTGATGCGTGCCAACCAGATCGATGTCTACACCACGCTTCGAAACCAGGATTCAGTGATCGACAGCCTGCAGACCAGGATCGAACGATCCCAAAATGACGCCGTGGATCGGGATATCGCAATCTCGAACACGGGGGATTATGAGATCGTTGGCCGACTTGGGGCCTCTGGGGTGTTCAATGGTGATGAACGACCACTCCTCTACCGGGTGCAGGATCCAAGAAGCAACCGGACCCTCGCGTATGTCAAGCCTGATTCCTATGATTCGATCAAGGACATGGTTGGCCAGCACATCGGGATCATGGGGGTCCTTGAATACGACCCCTCCCTGCAGGTCAACATCATCAATATGACCAGGGTCGATTTGATGGCTTCGAATACCGCCTACGTTCCTGTAGACTGATTCGATACCTCACGGGGCATTAGCTCAATTGGGAGAGCGCCGCCTTTGCAAGGCGGAGGTTATCGGTTCGAGCCCGATATGCTCCATTGTCTGGGATGCATCAGTTTGGAAACGTCGGGGGTTCTTCCTGGTTCCACCGACTTGATGCCTGATACGGCCCCCCCCACATCGACACCATGAACAGACCGATCATGAAGATCGTGATGATGGTTGCGAGAATCGCCCAAGCACGTTTTGCGGACTTGTCCATGGTCTGCACCTCTGTGGGGAGTGTACCGATTCACCCTCGACCACTCCAGTGGATTCAATCTTCGGATCCTGTGAGATATATGTC